>NZ_LAVM01000058.1:0-36243 GCF_001083815.1 Nocardiopsis sp. SBT366
CCTCCCCGGAGGCCGAACCCGCCCCGGGTACCGTCCCGCGTCCTGGGTTGCGCCCCGCGCCCGAGGTCCGCCCCTCCACGGACACCGGACCGACTCAGGAGACCGGACCAGGACCGGAGACCGGACCCTCCCCCGAGGTCGAGCACCTGGCCGCCACACTGCGTCGGCGCCGGTCCGAACTGGCCGACGCCAAGGCGGCCCGGATCGGCGACGGCAGCATCGTCCACGAACTGACCACCCGGGTCTGGGTGGGAGTGGAGATCCCGGCGGTGGCGTGCGCGGCCGCCGACGACCCCATGCGGCTGCGCCCGTCCGCCCACCCGGTGAACTGTCTGCGGTGCAGGTCGAGACGGTCCGGCTCCGGCGGTGAGCAGGTTCCCGGTCAGGAACTGCTGTGGGGCTGAACCGGTCGGGGGCTCAGACCCCCGGCCGGGCCGCCCGTTCGGCCGCGCGGGACAGGACCGCGCGCAGGCCGAGTTCGTAGCCGAGGACCCCGCACCCCGCCACGTATCCGGCGGAGACCGGTGCGGTGACGGAGGTGTGGCGGAACTCCTCGCGGGCGTAGACGTTGGAGATGTGCACCTCGACCACGGGCGCCTCGACGGCGTCCACGGCGTCGCGCAGGGCGATGCTGTAGTGGGCGTAGGCGCCGGGGTTCATCACCACACCGGCGTAGTGCCGCGCCGCGTGGACGTGGTCGACCATGCCGCCCTCGCTGTTGGTCTGCGCGCAGACGACCTCCACACCCAGTTCCTTCCCGAGGGCGGTCACCCGCCCTTCGATCTCGGCGAGCGTGATGGTTCCGTACTGCTCGGGGTCGCGGGTGCCCAGCAGGTTGAGGTTGGGGCCGTTCAGCAACAGTACGGTGGGCGTGTTCTCGGGCATGCTCGGATTCCTGGCTTCGTCTCTGGATGGTGGGACCAGAGTAGACCCACGGTGGTCCCGGTCACCAAGGGCGGCTACCATACCGACCAGTCGGTTAATCACTCTGGGAGGCAACCTCGTGGCGTCCACCCTGCTGTCCAGGCGCGACCTGCAGTTCCTGCTCTACGAATGGCTCGACGCCGAGGCGCTCACCCGGCGCGCCCGCTATGCCGACCACTCGCGGGAAACCCTCGACGGCGCCCTCGACCTGGCCGAACGCGTGGCCACCGACCACTTCGCCCCGCACAACAGGACCAACGACGCCCACGAACCCAGCTTCGACGGCGAACGCGTGCACGTCATCCCCGAGGTCGGCCGGGCCCTGAGGGTCCACGCCGAGACCGGCCTGTCCTCCCTCTCGATGGACGCCTCCGTGGGCGGCGGCCAGATTCCCCGGGTGGTCTCCAGCGCCTGCGACGCCTACTTCCAGGCCGCCAACCCGGGCACGGCCGCCTACCCCTTCCTCACTTCTGGCAACGCCTCACTCCTGATGGCGCACGGTTCCCCCGAGCAGATCGACACGTTCGTGCGGCCCATGATGGAGGGGCGCTTCACGGGCACGATGTGCCTCTCCGAACCGCAGGCGGGAAGCTCCCTGGCCGACATCACCACCCGGGCGGAGCCCTCCGGGAACGAGACGTACCGGATCTTCGGCAACAAGATGTGGATCTCCGCGGGCGACCACGAACTGACCGAGAACATCGTCCACCTGGTCCTCGCCAAGATCCCGGGCGGACCGCCCGGTGTCAGGGGCATCTCGCTGTTCGTGGTGCCCAAGTACCTCGTCGACGGACAGGGCGAACGCAACGACGTCGTCACCGCGGGCCTCAACCACAAGATGGGTTACCGGGGCACTGTCAACGCGCTCCTCAACTTCGGCGAGGGCAGGCACACCCCGGGCGGTGCGCCCGGCGCGGTCGGCTACCTCGTGGGCGAGCCACACCAGGGGCTGCGGCAGATGTTCCACATGATGAACAGCGCCCGGATCGGGGTGGGAGCCGGAGCCATGGCGGCCGGGTACACCGGCTACCTGAAGTCACTCGCCTACGCCCGCGAACGGCTCCAGGGCCGCCCCCTCGGCGCGAAGGACCCCGGACAACCCCAGGTGCCGATCATCGAGCACACAGACGTCCGCCGCATGCTCCTGGCGCAGAAGAGCTATGTGGAGGGGGCTCTGGCCCTGGTCCTGTACTGCGCCCGGCTCGTGGACGATGAGGCCAGCGCGGATCCGGAGTCCGCCGAGCGGGCGCACCTGCTCCTGGACGTGTTGACCCCCATCGTGAAGAGCTGGCCCTCGCAGTGGTGTCTGGAGGCCAACAGCCTCGCCATCCAGGTGCACGGCGGTTACGGGTACACCCGCGAGTACGACGTGGAGCAGCACTACCGGGACAACCGGCTCAACGCCATCCACGAGGGCACGCACGGCGTCCAGGCGCTCGACCTGCTGGGCCGCAAGGCCGTCCTGGACAACGGGGCCCGGTTGTCACTCCTGTTGGAATCCGCCCGAGCCACCGTGGATCGCGCCCGCACCCTGGGCAGTTCCCCGACCGAGTACGCGGAACTGCTGTCAGCGGCCCTGAAGCGCACCGCCGAGGCCACCGCCGCCGCCTGGTCCGACAGGGACCCGGCGGCGGCCCTGGCCAACGCCACCCCCTACCTGGAAGCGGTCGGCCACGTGGTGGTGGCGTGGATGTGGCTGGAGCAGCTCATCGCGGCCCACGGCAAGGAGGGCACCTTCTACGAGGGCAAGCGGGCCGCCGCCGCGTACTTCTTCCGCCACGAACTACCCCGCACCGAGGCCTGGTTCGCCCTGGTCGCCTCCCGTGACCGCACCGTACTGGACACTTCCCCGGACGTTCTGTAGGCGTCCGGTCTCCGGGACCTCCAGAACGAAGATGTGGCCGATGTCGGCTTCCTCATATCCGTAGTCGGCATTGGCCACCCGCATGCGTTCCGGGGTCACCTCCACGATCCGAACCGTCACCGGTTCCGCGCGTCCCGGCAGGGTCAGGAGCCAGGGATCGGACAGATATGCCAGCCCCAGGGCATCCAGGACAGCACGGGCCTCGGGCTCCGGAACCGGGCCCCCGACAGGGCGGCCGAACGGATTCACCGGCACGAACCCCTCACCCTCCGGTCTCAGATACCCGAGCACCTCCCCGTCCTCCCTTCGATGAGCCGTCCAGTGCGCGGGGATCACGAGCTCTCCCCCAGACGGTGCTCGGCGAAGACCTCCATGGCCTCGCGCTGGTAGTCGGCCAGCCCTGGGGCGACGCGCTCGTACACCTCACGCCAGGGGCCGTCCTCCGCGTAGACCCGCCCCAGGTGGGCGAAGGCCCCCGCGTCCGGGGTCCACATCAGGCAGATCTGCCGGTAATGCCACTCGACCTCGGCCTGCACCAGCGCGGCCCCCACCGGGGTGCCCGCTCTGAGGAACGCGGCCATCCGGCCCATGCCCTCGGCCGCCTCCGCGCGCATCCGCTCGGCCTCGGCGGGAGTCATGGCATCCCCCGCCTCCCGAGCCCGTTGCCACTGGTCCGGCCACTCCTCACGTGCCCGCTCGGAGTAGTGCGCGGTGTCGAAGCCCTCGAAGAGCTCCTCCGGTCTGCTGGTCACGTCGTTTCCCTCCAGGGCGTCGACCGTGCGGCGCACGGTGTCGACGAGGACACTGAGACGGTCCCGTTCAGCTTCGAGGTCATGCAGGTGCTGCCGCAGCGCCGCCGCCTCGTCCTGCTCGGATTCCAGGACACGGCGGATGTCCGCCAGCCCCAGCCCGAGCTCGCGCATGACCAGGATGCGTTGCAGCCTGCGTAGCTCACGTTCGCCGTACCTGCGCA
This sequence comes from Nocardiopsis sp. SBT366, assembly GCF_001083815.1. Lineage (NCBI taxonomy): Bacteria > Bacillati > Actinomycetota > Actinomycetes > Streptosporangiales > Nocardiopsidaceae > Nocardiopsis > Nocardiopsis sp. SBT366. The sequence continues at coordinate 3,762 of NZ_LAVM01000058.1, forward strand.
GCCCGCCCGCCCCGGTGCTCTCCGGGAGCAGCAGGCCCACGTGGTGGTAGTGGCGCAGCGTCCGGGAGGTCACGCCGCTCATCCCGCAGACCTCGCCCATGGACCACGACATCCCGTCTCCCCTCGTCAGACCGGACCTTCCGGCCCCAGAAACGACGCTAGGCGTTGACGCCACGTCAACCGCAAGTCGTCCACAGCCACCCCGGCCCCGCGTACCCGGGGTTCACGACGAGGCCCTGCGGCTGTGTCTTCGGTTCTGCTTCTCCGGGTTCACGTGCGGTCCCCTGATGGGCCCTTCGGACAGGGACACCGGCCTCACCCCACCGCGCGACCGCAGCACAAGGCCCCCTCCCGGAGGAGGGGGCCTGTCCCGCGTCTACTCGTCGATGATTGCTTTGATCCGCGAGATCTTGTCCGACGCCACCCCACCCACGGCCCGGAGCGCTTCGTCACCTTCGTGCGACGGCACCTGGACGGCGGCGACGACGTCCGCGATCTGCGTGCCGAGACGGAAGATCCGCACGTCCTCGGTGGACGACTCGGGCAGCTTCACGGGGATGTGCCCGAGCCCGTGCTTGCTGAGCTCTTTGCTGATGGTCGCGCACACACCGGGGCCGAGCCTCGCGGCACCGTTGATGAGGCGGAGGGTGGCCATGGGGGCGGCGAAGACACCTCCGTTGTCGTCGACGGCTTCGCCGAGGGATTCATAGGTGTCACTCATGGGGGCACCTCTCCTGTGAGGGGAAGCCCAAGGATAGCGACAAGGAAGTCGTTGTCTGACGCCCAACTTCCTCGATGTCCACTCGGCTGACGCACCAGTCGAGCCCGACCTCGCGTGCGTACTCCAGGCTCTCTTCGGTACGAAGTCCGGCGCGGTCCTCACCGGCACCACCTGCCACCCTTCCCGGCAGGCATCCCCATGCCGGACCAGCACTCGATAAACCCCGAGGAGCTCCCGGCCTCAGATGGCTTCGCGGCGTTGGAGGTAGCTGAAGGCCGCCCAGCCGGGCAGGACCGGGAACCAGAAGGTGAGCACCCGGAACAGCAGGACGGCGGGCAGGGCCACGTCGGCGGGCATCGCGGTGAGCGTGGTGAGCCCGCCGATCAACGCGGCCTCGACCGCGCCGAGGCCGCCCGGGGTGGGGGCGGCCGAACCGATGGCGTTTCCAGCGAGGAAGACCACAGCCACCGCGACCAGACTCACCTCCACTCCGGGCCCGGCGAAGGCCAGGACCGAGAAGTGCAGGCACAGTACGAAGGCCACAGTCAGCAGCAGAGTGCCGCCCACTCCGAGGACGAGACTGGCCGGACGCTGGAACAGGTCCAGAAGTTGCGGCAGCGTCCCGGTGAGGTAGGGGCGCAGGCGCGATCCCACAGCTCGGCGCAGCCGGGGATGCAGCAGCACGGTGCCCACACTGACGGTCGCCACGATGGCGATGACGGTGACGGTCGGCGAGGGGCTGAAGCCCGTCCAGTACGAGGTCCCGGTCAGGTACGCGCACACCAGGAGCAGCGGCACGTGGACCAGGAAGCCCACGAGTTGGGTGAGGCCCACGGCGGACAGGGACAGCGAGGTCGGCACCCCGGCCTTGATGACATACCGGCTGTTGATCGCGATCGAGCCGAGCCCGGCCGGGGCGGCGATGCGCACGAAGGACGCCGCGTACTGCACCAGGACGGTGCGCCACCAGGGCAGGGGCGCCGGGACGAAGCCGATCAGCACCATCGCGGCGGCGACCATGCAGGTGGTGGCCATGACCAGGGCCGCGAGGGTCCAGCCCGGGTCGGCGTAGCGGATGGTTCCGAGTTCAACCCCGGAGAGCTGGTAGACCAGCACCAGCCCGACCAGGGTGACCACCACGAAGCTGACGATGGTGCGCGGACGCATCCGTTCCAGGCGGGCGGGTTCGGTGGGTGCCTCGGGAGAGACCGCCGCGATGTGGCGCCGCAGGTCCCCCATAAGCGAGCGGTCGGCTCGGCGCAGTGCGGCGCGAAGCGCGTGGGGCAGGCCCGCGGGTTGCAGCATCGGGAGGATGGCGGCGGTGGCGGACACGCCCAGGGCCCGCACGGCCGAGGACACCGCGCGGTCGGCGCCCACGTGCAGCGCCAGCAGGGTGACCATCGCGGCGGTGTCCAGGGCGGTACGGATCTGGGGCGCGGCCACCGCGCCCCGGTCGACCCCGGTGAGCGCGGCGGTGACGGGGGGCCTGGCCTCGGCGTTCTGGTCGAGTACCCCGACGGTGGTGCCGTTCAGGTCGCCGTGGGCCACCCTGCGCTGGTGCAGCAGGCCGAGCTGGCGCCAGAGGTCGTCGAGCAGGGAGTCGCTGATCCGCTCCGGCTCCAGGGTGTCAAGCCCCCGGACCCGGGAGCGTTCGCGAGCAAGGAGGATCCTGCCGGGGGTGAGTTCGCCCAAGGCCAGGACGCGAGGGGCGTCCACCCCGGCCTCACGGGCTGCGGCGCTCATGAGCGCGGCGTGTTCGGCGCGTCTGCGCGCACCGTAGAGCATCCGGGGAGCGACGGGGCCGCGAAGAAGGAGGAGGTCGCGCAGGCGCAGCCAGAACCCGCTGGTGTTCTCGGAGTTGAGGACGCAGAGCTCGATCTGGCGCCCGTCTGCGAGGTCGGCCAGGTAGAGGGCGTCACCTCCGCGGTCGGTTCCGGCGGGGGTGATCCGGTCCGCGGTCAGGTCGAAGCGGTGGAGTTCGGCGTGGATGCGGCCGGTCGCGGGGGGCGGCACGCTGGTACCGACGGCGTAGCGGCTCAGCGCGGCGCAGGTGAGGCCGACGAGGATCGTGAACAGGACCGCGAGGATGCTGGTGACACCGGCCATGACCGAGGTGACGGCGATGGCGGCGTTGGTGCCCCACAGCAGGGAGCGCACCCGGGGCTGCCCCGTGGGCATGGTGCGGGCGAACGCGATCCCCGCCGCGACGTAGCCGAGGGTGGCGGCGGTGAGGACGTCGTCGGGCAGACCGGGCAGCGGGGCGGCGCTGTAGGTGGCGTTCTCCAGAACGGAGTTCACATAGGACGTCATCGCGTAGGCCGCCACTGCGGCGACGATCGCGCGTGTCAGCTCCCGTAGCTCGGCGACGAACAGCGAGCGCAGGACGACGTAGACGAACAGGACGATGAGCAGCAGGTTGGCGCCGAGCGCGACGGCGAACAGCAGCCACGAAGGGATCACCGCGCGGAGTTGGCTGGCGTCGTCGGTGGGGGCGCCGTCGGCGATGGCGTCGCTCACCAGGAGCAGAACCACGAAGACCAGGAACAGCCCGGCGATCCCGATGAGGAGGTCGACGGGGCTGCGTGGTGCCCTCGCGGCGGCACGGCCGGGGGTGGGGGCCGGTGTGTCGGTCGGGGTTGTTGTCACGAAAACTAGCCTGCCCGACTCATGAGGATTCGGTCGTCAGGGCCGGGGGTGTTTCGTCCCGCCCGTTCCGCACAACGGCGCCGCCGGGAGTCTCCCAGCGGCGCCATGGGGGGGGTTGGGTCGTACTAGTCCGGGAGGGGGACGAGTCCGCGCTGATAGGCACGAACGAGGTTGCGGGGGACGCGGTACTCACGGCCGCTGATGTGGACGGTGACCAGGTCGGGGGCCTTGGCCTTCCACTGGGAGCGGCGCGTGCGGGTGTTGGACCGCGACATCCTGCGTTTGGGTACGGCCATACGAGCGGTTCCTCTCTGTTCGGGAAGCCCGGGTGGGCAGTGCGTCAGGGCGACGGGCTCGGAGCCCGTCGCCCTGATCGGGTCGCGGTTACTTGCGCTGGTAGCGGCGCTGGAAGCGCTCCACCCGGCCAGCGGTGTCCACCACACGGGCGTTGCCGGTGTAGAAGGGGTGGCTGGCGCTGGAGATGTCGACGTCGATCACCGGGTAGGTGAGGCCGTCCTCCCACTCGACGGTCTTCTCGCTGCCGCGGGTGGACCGGGTGAGGAAGGCGTAGTCGGCCGCCTTGTCGCGGAAGACGACGTGCTGGTACGTGGGGTGAAGGTTCTTCTGCATGCGGTTCTCCGTAGGGTGCGGGCCTGGGTCAGCGTTCCTCGCGGAACTCGACGTGGCGGCGGAGCTTGGGGTCGTACTTGCTCAGGACCAGGCGGTCGGGGGTGTTGCGGCGGTTCTTCCGGGTCACGTAGGTGGTCCCGGTGCCCTCCGTCGACCGGAGTTTGATGACGGGCCGAACGTCGTTGCGTGCCATGGGCGCCTCCTCGGGGTGTCAGGCCTTTCAACCACACGATAACGGTTTTCATTCCCACTCGGACCACGCCCCCGAATGACGCCACCACGGAGCGGCACACGCCCGAATGTGCAGGAAAAACTACTTATTGTGATTACCTCATGACAAAGAGCGTTTGCATGCACCCGGCCGGAGGAGAATCATGGCGCCAGAGCACGGACCCAACCGTCGTCAGGTCCTGCGTGGCGGAGCGGGGCTCGGGGTCCTGACCACGGCCGCCCTGTTCGGTGACGCCCTCCGCCCCGCCCTGGCCGCCCCCGACACCGGTTCGGCCCCCACCTTCACAGGGGTACCGGTCGCCCACGCCGACGGAGTCACCGTCCCTCCCGGGTACACGGCCCGGGTGCTTCTCCCCTGGGGCGCACCGCTGCACCGAGGCGTCTCCGCGTGGCGACCCGACGCCTCCGACACGGCGACCGAGGCCGCCCGTCAGGTGGGCACCGGCCACAGCGGACTGCGCTACGTCCCCCTGCACCCCGGCCGCGACGGCGGGCGACGCGGACTGCTCGTGCTCAACCACTCCTGGTTGGACCCGGTGCTGCTGCACGCGGACGGAGGGCGCTCGGCGACGGCGGCCCGCACGGCCAAGGAGATGGCCTCCCTCGGGGTGACCGTGGCGCGGGTCGAGCTCACGGACGGCCGCTGGAGGGTGATCGACGACGAACTCAACCGGCGGCTCACCGCCACCTCCCCCACCACGCTGTCCGGTCCCCTCGCCGGGCACCGGAGCCTGGAGACCGGCACCGACCCGACCGGAGTCATCGGCGGCACCGCGCACGCCACCACTCCCTGGGGAACCTGCCTGACCGGTGAGGACGCCCTCGCCAACGTTTTCGGCACCCAGACCGAGGGCTGGAACGCCACCGAGTCCCAGCGCCGTTACGGGCTCGGCGCGGGCGAGGACTCCTACGGCTGGCACGCCCACGAGGACCGTTTCGACCTGGCAGGGGAGCCCAACGAGGCGCACCGGTTCGGCTGGACCGTGGAGATCGACCCACTGGACCCGTCAGCGGCCCCGGTCAAGCACACCGCCATGGGCCGACTCGCACACGGGGGCGCCGCCGTCTCCGAGTCGCGGGGCCGGGCGGTCGTCTACATGAGCGACCCGACTCACCTCTACAAGTTCGTGGCCGAGCGTCCCTGGCGCGAGGCACGAAACGGCCGGGGCCCGGGTCCTTTGGACGAGGGCGTCCTGCACGTCGCCCGCCTGGGCTCCGACGGGCTGGGCACCTGGCTCCCGCTGATCCATGGTCGCACCGGGCTGACCCCGCGTGACGGATTCACCGACCAGGCGGACGTGCTGCTGAGGGCACGCGAGGCCGCCGACTCCGTGGGAGCGACCGAACTGCGGGGACCGGGGACACCGGCGGTGCACCCCGAGACCGGGACGGTCTACTGCACCGAGGCCTCCGGGGAGGAGGGCGGTCGTGTGCTGTCGTGGACCGAGGGCGCCAGTGACCACGGCGCCACCCTCTTCTCCTGGCAGGAGTTCGCACGGGCCGGGACACCCTCCGGGCAGGGACGGGAGGCGGCGGTGTTCGCCGCCCCGGGCGGAGTCCACTGCGGCGAGGACGGCCGTCTGTGGATCAGGACCGACGTGGTCCGGCTCGGCGACACCTCCGAGGGCGCGCGCGAGCAGGTGGGCAACAGCGCGCTGTTGTGCGCGGACCCGGAGAGCGGCGAGGTACGGCGGTTCCTGACCGGTCCGCGCGGTTGCGGGATCGCCGGGACGGCGTCCAGCCCCGACCAGCGGACCCTGTTCGTGACGGTGCAGGGGCCCGGTTCTGCCGTGGACCGGCTCGCGCCCACGGTGGAGGATCCGCGCGCGGTGAGCAACTGGCCCGGGTTCGATCCCGTCGGCCGACCCCGGTGCGGGGTCGTGGTGGTGCGCAAGGACGACGGCGGGATCATCGGGACCTGATCCGGCCAGCTCCGCAGGTCACCCGGGGAGCCGTAGGCGGGGCACCCCCACCGGGGAGGGGCGCCGCACCTGTCCGGGCAGCTGAATCATCGCCCGACCCTGGAGCCACCGACGGCGCCCGGGTGGGGCAGGCCCGTAGCGGAAGGGTGGGGCGTCCCCGCTGTCGACCCCCGAGTGGTCGGCGTAGGTTGGGCCGGTGAGCGAGCAGACCAACGTCCCGAGGCCCGGCGCCCCGGCCCCGTCCCGGGAGGGCCCACCGAGTACTCCACTGGAGGCCCTGCGCGGGCGACGCTTTCCGCTGTCGTCCTGGCCTTGGCGGAGCCTGGGGTACCTGGCCTCGACCGTGCTGGTCGGAACGGTGCTCACCACACTGATCATCCCGATCACCTTCCCCCTCCTCACCCTGGGCACGGCCGTGGAGGAGATGGCCGTGGGCCGGGACCACCCGACCTGGTTCCTCATCACTCTGCTGGTCACCGGTCTCACGCTCCTGCTCGCGTTCGGCCCCCTGATCGCGGTGCCCGTCGCGCGACTGGAGCGGTGGCGGCTGCGTCTGATCCACCCGCCGGTCAGCGGGGGGCGCCGACCCGTCGAACCGGGAGTCCTGGCCTGGATCCGCACGCGCTACACCGAGGCCGCCACCTGGCGGGCGTTCGCGTACCTGCTCCTGCTGGTCACCGTGGTGGACGCCGTCACCTGGAGCGTCCTGTACCTGTTCCCCATCATCGGTGCCCACCTGCTCTCCACTCCGGTGATCGCTGGCCTGGGCCAGACCGTCATCCTCCATGTCTGGGAGTTCGATGACCCTCTGGCCACCCTCCCGCTGGTCGCGGCCGGTGCCGTCCTCCTGTTGGCCACGCCCTACGCCGCGGCCCTCACCGCCCACGCGCACGCCGCTTTGGCACGGCTGTTGCTGGCGGACCGGGGTACCGAGGAGCTGCGTTCGGAACTGGTCGAGGTCACACGGTCCCGCGCCCGCCTTGTGGACGCCTTCGAGACCGAGCGCCGGCGCATCGAACGCGACCTGCACGACGGTGCCCAGCAACAACTCATCTCCCTGGCCATGCAGATCGGTCTGGCCCGCATGGACGCCCCGCCGGGCAGCGACATGGAACGCACCCTCACCTCCGTGCACGTGCAGGCCAAAGAGATCATCGGGTCCCTGCGCGAAATCGTCCACGGTATCCACCCCAAGGTCCTGAGCGACCTCGGGTTGTCCGCCGCGCTCCCGGAACTGGCCGACCGCTCATCCGTCCCGGTGCGCGTCCGCGTGGACCTGCCCCGTCGACTGCCCGCGCATGTGGAGAGCACCGCCTACTACGTGGCCGCCGAGTCGCTGGGCAACGTCGCCAAGCACGCCGGGGCCACCTCGGTTCGGTTGAACGCGGCGCTGGACGGTGACACCTTGGTCCTGGAGACCGTCGACGACGGCGGGGGCGGTGCCGACCCCGAGCGCGGCACCGGGTTGACCGGGCTCGCCGACCGGGTCGCGGTCGTGGGCGGCCGTGTCCTGTTGTCGAGCCCCGTCGGTGGACCCACCCGACTGAGAACGGAGATCCCTTGTCACCCATCCGGGTAGTGCTGGCCGAGGACGGCGCCTTGCTGCGTGAGGGACTGGCGGGGCTCCTGCGCAGGTTCGGATTCGAGGTGGCAGCGGCGGTCGGTGACGCCGAGGCCCTGGTGGAGGCGGTCGTCGCGCACGATCCGGACCTCGTGGTCACCGACATACGCATGCCTCCGGGCTTCGGCGACGAGGGCCTGCGCGCCGCCGTCCGACTGCGCCGCGACCGCCCCCGGTTGCCGGTCGTGGCGCTCAGCCAGTACGTGGAGTCCAGCTACGCGGCCGAGCTGCTCGACTCCCACGACGGCCGGGGTATCGGCTACGTCCTCAAGGAACGGGTGGTGGACGTGGCCGACTTCGCAGACACCCTGCGCAGCGTCCACGGAGGCGGAACGGTGATCGACCCCGCCGTCGTGCGCCAGCTGGTCCGGCGCCACAGCGCACCCCTGGAACGCCTCTCCGGGCGCGAACGCGAAGTCTTGGCGCTGCTCGCGGAGGGCCGATCCAACAACCGGATCGCACAGGACCTGGTGATCTCCGAACCCACCGTGGGCAAGCACATCGGCAACATCCTCACCAAACTGGACCTGCCGCCGGAGGGCACGGACGTCGACCGCCGTGTCATGGCCGTCCTCACCTACCTGCGGGAACGCCCCGACTGAGGCGGCGTTCAGGGGCGAGGGCGTGTTCGGTGACCCGGCCGCAGGAACGAAATCCGAGGCGGCGGTAGACGGGCTCACCGTCGGCGTCAGGCGTGAACCAGGGCCTCCGGGGTGGGCGGTGCGACGAGCAGGTCCTCGGGTGCGGTCAGGTACCAGGCCTCCAGGGTGAGTTCGCTGAGTTCCTCCAGGTCGATGCCGTCCAGGTGCACCACCACCCAGCCGAACCCGCCCGCCGTGAACTGCTTCTCGAACACCTCGGGCCGCTCGGCGACCAGCGCCGCCTGCTCGATCAGCGACTGCTTCAACCCCACCGTGGCGGTCCGCGGCCACAGGTAGCCGAAGGGCCGCCCTCTGACACGGAACGTCGTGTACCGCTCCGAGTCCTGGCCCTCACACTCGGGAAGCGCGTGCACCAGCCGCAGGAACCGCTCGATCTCAACACCCATGAGATGAGACAACCACACGCCACCGACATCGGCGCGGCCACCCTATCCGCCCGTACCCGCGACAGAAAGGCGCCCCGGCCCGTGGGCTGGCACGGGCCGGGGCGCGTCGTGACTCAGCGCGCTCTCATCAACGGATGTTGACGTCGACGCAGGCGTAGAAGGCGTTGCCCGTGTCAGCCACGTTCCAGCGGGCCAGGACGGTCTGGCGTCCGCTGTAGCCCGAGAGGTTGACGTTGTGGCTGAAGTTCGCCGGCGGCCGGGCGCCGTTGTCGTTGAAGCTGGCGATCCGGTTGCCGTTGATGAAGTACTCCCACGTGGAGGTGGAGTGTGCGGCGGTGATCGTCCAGTTGAAGGTGGCGTTGGTGCTGACGTCGGAGACGCGCCAGCCGTAGTTGTTGTTGTCCAGCTCGGAGAAACGCGAGTTACCACCGGAGCAGCTCATCAGGCCCTTGGGGCCCTCGACGCTCTGCGGCTCCCAGCGGATCTGGCCACACTCGACCACACCGGCGGCGCACTGGGCCTGACGGCTCTGGGGGTTGGAGATGTAGCCGTGGGCGCTCGCCGTCCCGGCGGGCATCAGGGTGAAGAGGAGGGCGGTGGCGGCGGCCACGGCGGCGGTGGAACGGAGCTTGGGGAACTTCATGAGGTCTCGCCCTTCTGGGGATCACGAACACCCGGAGCACGCCGGGGTCGTCGCGGGGGACCCGGGCCGTTGTCGGGCCCAGGACGGCTCGGTTCGCGTCCATGGGGGTCGAACAATTCCCTGTGTTCGCGAGGGTCGGCGCCTACAGGAATTCGGAATTCTCGATCATTCCTCAACCTGTTGCCGAGTAGAGTAAGCAGCGCGTAATTCCCTCGTCAAGACCTCTTCTCGCCTTGGAACCGGGTACCAAAGTGTGAACTCTCCACTGGTACTACCAGGGACCCCCCGGGACGAACCCCCAAACTGGAAAGACCCTTATTAGATCCGTGACTGGTCTACTGAAATCCCTGCGGTATTCTCTTCCGGGAACGCCTTCGACAACAGTGAGAACTGTCCTCGAAGACAGATTCCCTTCCCTTCGCCGGAAGCGTCCCACCTCGACACCACCGGCACCGGGCGCCCCGGAGAGCGACACGCCCCCGGATTCCCCCACGGCCGCACCCACATCCCGTGCGACGGCCGCCCCACATGGCAGGTGCCCCCAACGACGCTTCGGCGAAGGAACCTTCTCATGCCCGACCCCACTGACACGCGCAGGTCAACGCCCCCTCCGCACCGCTCCGTCCTCGTTATCCTCGCCGCGATCTCCGTTCTCCCGGTGACGGTGCACCTTCCTGCCCTGCCGGAGATCGCCGCCGCCTACGGGACCAGCTTCGCGCTGGTCAACCTCTCGATCGCCGGGTACGCCGTCGCCACCGTCACGGCCGAGGCGGTCGCCGGAGCCCTGTCGGACCGCTACGGCCGCCGCCCGGTCGTGCTGGTCTCCGTCACGGTCTTCACGCTCGCCTCCCTCGGCTGCGCGCTGGCGCCCACCATCGGGATCTTCCTCGCCTGCCGAATGTCGCAGGCAGCGATCGCCGCGTGCTTTTCCGTGGCGATGGTCGCCATCAGGGAAACGTCGGACGGCGGTGACGCCGTTCGGAGAATCGGATTCGCCGGAATGGGTTGGGCGCTCGCGCCCATGCTCGGAACCATCCTCGGTGGAACACTCGACGATCTGTTCGGGTGGCGCTCGATCTTCTTCGCTCTCGCAGTCATCGGAGGTCTGGTTCTCCTGGTGTCAATGCGATACATGAAGGAGTCCTCCACCCGTTCGAACGGTCCCGGTCACGATTTCCTGCCCGCGCTCCGGCGCATTCTGGCCTCGCCCCGTTTTTGGACCTACTCCCTCTGCATGGCCTGCTCCATGGGAACCCTCTACGTCTTCCTGGGCGGCGCTCCCCTCGCCATGGACCGGCACCTCGACGGTTCGGGGGTCGCCCTCGGCCTGTACATGGCCATGGTTCCCGGCGGGTTCGTCCTGGGCAGCTATCTCGCGGGCACCCTCGGCACCCGGATGTTGCGCACCCGCCTGTTGGTCCTGGCGCGCACCCTGACCTGCTCAGCCCTCCTCGCGGGCCTGGTGATCGCTGTGACGTGGGACGTCCACCCACTGGTCCTCTTCGCCTCCTGCGCGTTCGTCGGCGTGGGCAACGGGCTGACCACCCCCGTCGTCAACACGGCGGTGATGTCCGAGCACGAGGACCTGGCCGGTACGGCACTGGGTCTGACCGCCGCGATCTCCATCGGTGGCGGCGCGTTGGCGTCCTCTCTGGCTGGCCCGGCCCTCGGCGACATCGACTCCACCAGCGGCCTGCTCCTGCTTCTGCTGGCACCAGCGACGCTCGCGCTGGTCGCCGCGATCCTCGCCGCAGTGGTCGACCGGCCCATCGCCCGCGAGTGACCGGCTCCCACAGGCCGTGAGGAGAGTTCCAGCGGTTCGGCCGAATGCCACCGAACCCTCCGCGGCGCCGTGCACTGCCCATGAGCACCGGCCGCGTAACGGGCGGTTCGCCCCTTGGCCGATAGTTGCCAACGTCTCCCCCGGCATTGCCTTCCGTGATCACTCGGGTGATTCTCGAAACAGTCAACCGGATCGGAGCTCAACGCGTGCCGGACGACGACCGACACACACGGGATCGAGTACGTGCCTTGGACCCCCTCGACATCGAACTGCGCGAGCGGGCACGGAAGCGTCGCGAATCCGGAGTCCCTCCGGACCAGTTGACGATCCCCGAGGTCGAGGTCGGGCCCCCGTTGAGGAGGGCCCTGGACCAGGTCCTGAGGAAGCTCGGAACACCCGACCTCGACCACGCCGCTCAGCGCACGCGGAAGCTGGCGAGGACTCTGAAGGATGAGGGCCCGGAGAATCTCGACCTGTGCGCCGGCCGCCGCACGTCGGGCATGCGAGCCCTCGTCGACCAGGCCATCGGTACCGTGCTCGCCAGCTGCGACCCGGAGGATCTCATCGAGGCCGACGAGGAGCTCGCACTGCGGATCGGCGAGGAGTTCGCCCTCGGAGCCCTGCGCCGGTACGCCCTGGACCGTGTCTCACCGTTCACGGGGGACTACGGCCCGGACGCCCAGGATGCACTGGATCTCCTCGAACTGGCCGACCTCACCTTCACCTCGACGATCCTGCGCGGACTGGTCAGTGACCTCATGCGCTGACCTCCCTTGGAGCCCCCGTGCCACGCGAAGCGACCACCAGGGTCACCTACTCTTCCGACCTCGAACCCGAACTGAGGGCGTTCGACCAGGACACCAACATCCTCAAGGTCGTCCCCGAGTTGATCATCGACTACCTGGACGACGACCACCTGGCAGCGGACCTGTGGATGATCGCCGCGACGGCCTTCGCCGTCGACCGCAACCTCCGACGCCCGGCGCTGAACTCCTGGCACAGGGGCCAGGAGTGGCACCGGACCATCAGCACCACCATTCCCGTGCAGAACCCCGCCTGGTGGTCCCGACGCGCGGCTGACGTGGAGGCTCCACTCAACTGGCTGACCGCCGACACCTGGCGAATCGAGTTCACACAGGGCGGGCCGGTCCCGAACCAACCGTCTCTGTTCAGTAACGCGGAACTCCAACTCGAGGGCGCGACGGCGCTCTTCTCCGGCGGGCTCGATTCGGTGTGTGGCATCATCGCCGACCTCAACGAATCGGGCGATCCGATCCATGCCGTTTCCGTCAGCACCAACAACCGCATGGAGAACCAGCAAAAGGGCGTCTACGACACCCTTCGGAGCGCGGATACACGACTGCGTTCATGGAGCCCCTTCAGGCTTCAGGTCCGCTTGGGCAACCGAGAGAGCACCGCGCGTTCACGGGGATTCGTCTTCCTGACCGCGGGGGTGCTCTCCGCGATCGCGCGCGGAACGAACTCGCTCCGTCTGTATGAGAACGGCCCGGGGGCGCTCAACCTGGCGCTGTCCCGGGGCCAGGTCGGCGCCCAGGCGGCGAAGGCGGTCCACCCGAAGACCCTGAGATACATGGAGCACCTCGCCAGAGCGGTCACCGGTGACAGCGGGTTCCGGATCGAGAACCGAACCTTCGAACGGACCAAGGCCGAGATGGTCAGACGCGTTCCCACGTACTACGACGGGGCCCTGGCCGCCTCGGTCTCCTGCGACACCGGATTCTCCCACCACGAGGGCGGCAACGCCCCGGCTCATTGCGGCAGGTGCAGCTCCTGTGTTCTTCGTCGCCAGGCCCTGGCAGCGGCCGAACGGAACATCCCCACTCCGGTCAGGGGTGGCCCCCAACGCAAGGACGACCACCCCCGACTCATGGCGTGGCAGGTGGCGCGGCTGCGCCACGTTCTCCGCGACGGGTTCGACTGGGCGCGCATGGTTCGGGAGTTCCCCGACATCGTGTGTGACCCGGGTTCGTTCCTCCCCGAGCGCCGCGAGGTCCTGCTCCGGGTGTTCACCGAGTATGCCGACGAGTGGAACCTGCCAGCGGTGATTGAGGAGTTCGCCGAGGGGTGACCGTCATGAGCGAACACCGGACGAATGGCTGGGAGCACACGATCTCGGTTCCTCCTTCTCCAAGTGAGCACGAGCACGAGCCCGACCATTCGATGCCAACGACTTCATAACTTCACGGTCACCGAACTCCTCACAGAAGGACGCCCCGTGTGGGTCGTCGAAGCGGCTGTTGACAAACAGAAGTCGAGACCTGGAACCCAGTTCCTCAAATACATATGCTGACCAGCGGAGATATGACCTCCACACCCGAATGGCAAGCGATCGACCTGCCACGCGGCCGAGACTCCCCCACACGTGGATACGTCGAGTACACGCACCTCCCAGGCGGTGGGAGCCCCACCAAAAGGCTGTGAGTCGCACGTCATTAAGGCTCTTAGCGAAGCCGACTTACACAGCAGTGATACCTTGGCGAATCGATACACTGGGTATCACCTGACACACCCCCAAGGAGCACGAGTGAACCCGCCTGGGCCGCGCGATCCCGCCAGCTATTCCGCTCAGGAACTGGCCGACCCCCGCATTGACTCGATGACCCTGAGGCAGATCGGCGCCGTGCGCCCGGACCTGTGGCGGCTGATCCACGACCACCCGAATTGCGACAGGGAACTCGCGGAATACATTCGGCGGAACACCCCGCCCGTACCCCCGTCACAGCCGCAGACGGGGGCCCAGCCGCACGGGCTCCAGCAGCCCACGGGTCCCCAGCAGCAGCCGCACGGTTTCCAGCCGCCCGGCGCACACCCGCAGGGGCAACCGCCGCACGGAGGTCAGCCGGGGCAGACCTCGCAGGGAGCGCAGCAGATCGCCTCGGGAGCCAAGGAACTGGCCAAGGGGGCCAAGACCTACTTCACCACCACCGTCGCTCCCGCGGCCGTGGGCGCGGCCCAGACGGTCAGCCAGCGGTCCGGCCAGGCGCCGGGGGCCGTGCACTGGTCCATCTGGTTCCGGTTCGCGATTCCAGCGCTCGCCCTCGTCGCCATCATCTCGCTGTTCCTGCCGCTCGCGTCTGTGTCGTACGCGGGGCGCTCGGCAAGCGTCAACTACTTCTCCCCGGACGCCCCCGAAGGTGAGGGGGCGGTCATGCTCGCCCTCTTCGTGGTGGTCATCGTCTTCGGCGTCGTGTCACTGGTGACGGGCAAGAAGTGGGCCCTCATCACGGCGGCGGTCATCGCCATCATCGCCGGGCTCTTCGGCATGATCAACGGACTCGGCACCGCTTCCTCCGTCAACAGCCAGGGCATCGGCTCCGTAGGTGCGGGGGCGATCTTCCTCGGGCTCGCAGGCCTGGCACTGGTCGCCTCCGCGGTCGTCACGCTCCTGCCCCAGAAGCAGCAGCCCACTCCCCCGCAGCCCCACCCGTGGCCGGGCAGCCAGGGGCCCGGCAACCACGGACCCAACGCCGCACCCGGGAACTACGGCCACAACACAGGGCCGGAGTCCCAGGGACCCGGCGCGGGACCGGGCGGCGGTGTCTGATCGGGCTGACCACTGAGCCGATCTCCCAGAGCCCGGCCTGACCGGAGCTGGAGGAAGGGTCGTTTCCAGAGGGGTGAAACCCTGGAAACGACCCTTTTTTAATGGATTGCGTCCGAGTTCGTTGTTCTGTGATCTTGGTTCAACAGGGTTCGGAAATGGTTCTGGGATTCTCCAGGATCAAGGTCCGAAACCCTTTGGGTACTCCAACCACGGGAGTCCTTGCGATTCTCGGGGAAGTCCCAACCTCCCAGGCGCTACTCGCGACGCGGAGGTTGGGACGTGCGGGGCGCCTGGTGGCTCGGGTGCCCTATGGGGTCCCGGTCCAGGCGGGACCCATCCGGTCCTTGAGCCCCGAGTTTCTCCCGCAGATTCCCGAGTTGGCACCCCCGTCGCCCCGCGACGGGGGTCAGCGGTTTTTCGGGCCCCACACGCTCACCGGTATCCGCAGCACGGAGGCCTACGCGGACGCGGCACCCGGAGACGGCCCGAACACTGGAGGGGTGCCGCGACACTCGGCGGGTTCGGGGGCGGCGAAGAAGCGACGAGGCGTTCGGTGAACTGGTCGGGGGTCGACAGCAGGGCGAGCACGAGCAGGCCGGAACAGGGGGCGAAGTGTCGCATGCGAACAGCTTCACAGTCGGGGCGTGCCCGCGTGACTACTTCACGTGACCGGTGGTGGCCGGTTCAGGTCAGGTGCCGCAGGTGTGGAATCGGCTGTTGCGTGGAACACACCAGTGCCCTGACACGCCCCTTTGCGAATGATCCGGACTCTAACGGGACGATTCACCGACTAAGTGAGGAGCTCCAGCACCAGGACGACCAGACCGATGGCCACCATCGCGATCAGGATGAAGTAACAGCCCACGTTCCCCGTGGGGCCGGGATCGCGCGTGGGTCCCCGGCGGATGTCGTTCCTCCCGCGTCCGGGCTTGCGCTTCTTCTTTCGGGCGGCCACGTGTTCCGTCCTCGGTCCGGGGGATGTCGAAGGCAGAGCCTGTCACGCGGGCCGGGCACGGAGCAAGCCCGCCCGGTCAGACGGCTTCGCGCTCCTCGGCGTCGCTGGGTGCCCGCCTGGCCCAGAAGGTGGCCACGGCCGCTCCGGACAGGTTGTGCCAGACCGAGAACAGCGCACCGGGCAGCGCGGCGATGGGCTCGAAGTGGGTGGTGGCCAGGCTCGCGGCCAGACCCGAGTTCTGCATACCGACCTCCACGCTGACCGCGCGGCGGGCGGAGTCGGGCAGACGCCCGAAGTACCCGACGAGGTAGCCGAGGAACAGACCCAGGGTGTTGTGCAGGATGACGGCCAGAGCCAGGAGCAGCCCCGTGGTCAGCACGGCGTCGGAGTTGGCGCCGACCACACCCGAGACCACCAGGACGATACCGGTCACCGAGACCAACGGCATCAGGGGCAGGATCGGGACCACGTAGCGGTCGGCGAACAGGCGCAGCAGCAGACCACCGACGACCGGGAGCAGTACGACCTGGAGGATGGACAGGAAGAGGTCACCGGCGGAGATCGGCAGGGTCGATCCGGCCAGCCCCAGGACGAGCAGGGGCGTGATGAACGGCGCCAGCATGGTGGAGATGGACGTCATAGCCACCGAAAGCGCGACGTCGCCCCGGGCGAGGTAGACGATCACGTTCGACGCGGTGCCGCCCGGGGAGGCGCCGACCAGGATCATGCCGACCACCAGCAGCGGCGGTAGCCCGAACGCGTGGGCGATGCCCCAGCCCAGCAGCGGCATGACCGTGTACTGGGCGGCCACCCCTAGGAGGACCGCCTTGGGGTGCCTGGCGACGACCGCGAAGTCCTGGGGCCGCATGGTCAGGCCCATGCAGAACATGATGACCCCGAGCAGCAGGGACACGTGCGGCGTGATGAGGGAGGTCTGCTCTGGGACGAGCAACCCCACAACGGCCCCGGCGAGCACCAGGACCGCGAACCACCTGCCGACGAAATCGGCGACCTGCTTGACGACCGTCATCGTGTACTTCTCCCCACGTTCGCCCACGTCGCGGGCGCGATGACGGAACCCTACTCCTCCGCGCCGCCCGTTTTGTCCACCGGGGTCACCGTGCCCCCAGGTCCCCCACCAGGACTGAGCCCACCGACTCCTCGAAGAGCACCGTGCCGCGCTCGCGCATGGCCTCGCGGAGGGCGGGGTCCCAGGGAGTGGCGCGTTCCCTCCCTCTGAACTCGAGGGACTCGGTGGGAACGTTGCCGAGGTAGTCGGCGGCCGACATGAGCCAGGATGCCTGGCCCGCCAGGTCATCGTGCGCGCTCACGCCGTCTCCTCCAGGAGGGTTCCCTCCGTGGGCTGGGGCACGTAGCGGGTGGGGGTGATGCCGAGGAGTTCGGCGGCGAGTTCCTCGTTCCCGGCGAACCCGGCGTCCGCGTCCAGGGTCTGCTCGCCGTCCCAGAGCATGAGCAGCGCCGAGACGGTGTGGCTGGCCTTGTCGTGGTGCATGTCGTAGTGCGCGGCCATGGGCACGGTGTCGTAGTGCACCCACAGGTCGTGGCCGGTCATGAACATGTCCAGGTCGAAGGTGACCGTCAGGCCCATGAGCTCGGGCTTGTAGCGGTCGTCGATGCCCGCGAAGGCCTCGTCCAGGGCCACGACGCGGGGACAGGTGGGCGCCGCCGAGGAGTACAGGGCGTTGGCCGCCGCGAACAGGGGCAGGTGGATGGCGGCGGACTTCTCGCCGCCGGACATCTGCTCGTGCTTGTTCTTGGTGAGGGTGACCTCGTCCTTGCCGGGCTCGGCCAGGCGCAGCTCGAACCGGTACCAGTCGCGGTAGTCCAGAACCGCGGCCAGGACCTGCTTGTGGCTGGCCCGGGGGTGGGTGGCGTGGTAGTCGCGGATCATGCGCCGAAGCACGCCCCGGAGCTCCCCCAGCCCTCGGGGGCCGAGTCCGGCGCCGTCGCGCCGCACGAGTTCGGTGGCCAGGCGCTGGGGCTCGGAGAGGCCGTCGGAGCGCGACCACCGGATGCCCACCCGGGTGCCGGAGGACATGGGCCGGGCGCGGGTGTCGCGGTCCATGGCGCGGACCAGCTGTTTGGCGGCGCGGACCCGGTCGTGGACCTGCTGGGCGATCCCGCCGAGGAGCTCGTCCTCCAGCACCCCCTGTTCCTCCTCACGCAGGAGCGCGCCCTGTTCCTCGACCCGTTCGGCCACGGATCGGGCGAAGGAGGAGACGGGGTTGCGGCCGTTCTCGTCGTTGACGTGCACGGTGACCAGACCGCTGGGGCCCACCTCGTGGTCCACCCGGTAACCCTCGGCGTCACCCCCGAGCGCCTCCTGGAAGGTGCGCAGGGCCTGGGACATGCGGTTCCCCGCGGTCCGGAGTTCGGTGTCGCCGACCTCCTTGCCGCCGACCGCCTCGGTGAACGCGTCGAGCAGCGTGACGGCCGCGCCGGGCAAGGCCTCGCGGACGGTGGTGGCCTCGCCGGTGAGCAGGGTCCGTGCCGCTTCCTCGGGGTCGGGCCACTGGTCGGGCAGCGGCCAGGTGCCGGTGGCCCGGACACCGACGATCTCGCGCACGGTGGGCTGGGTGAGTCCGGAGAAGGCGGCGGCGTGCTCGAAGAGGGTGGTCAGCTCCCGGGCTAGGGACTGCCGACCGCTGTCGCGGAGGGTCTCGGAGCGCACCGCGAGGTCGTGTTCGCGGGCGGCCTCCTGCTCGGCCTTCTTCCGGCGCGCCTGGACGTCGCGGAGTTCTCCCTGGGCCCGCTCCAGCTGGTCGAGGAGTTCACGGGCCGGGGCGTCGAAGGACGCCTCGAGGGTCGCCAGTTCCTCGGCCTCGCGCTGGTGGTCGCCGCGGCTCCGATCGAGTTCGGCTCGGTCGGCCTCGAGTGCCTCGGTCAGCCGGGTGACGGTGTCCTGGCGTCCGGTGAGGTCGTTCTGGTACTCGGCGATGTCCGCGCGGGTGGTGTGCAGTTTCCGGGCGGTGTCCTGGAAGGTCTGCGCCGCGACGGCGACGGCGTCGACGTCCTCCCTTCGCGTGGGCATGGCGCGTTCGGCGGCGGTGGCGCGGACCTGGCGGCGTTCGGCGTCGACCTGGGCGACGGCGGCGTCGAGGTCGCGTCGGGCCTCCGCCCGCGCGGAGCGGGCCGACGCCAGGAGGGTGGAGTGGCGTTCGAGGGCGCGCAGTGCCCTGGCCACCCCGGTTGCGTCGGGCAGGTCCGCCCTGGCGCGGTCGAAGTCCTTGAGGAGTTCGTGGGCGCGGGCGAGCCGTTCGCCCAGCTCGGTGTGCCGTGAGGAGAGATCGGTGATGCGGGCGTCCTGGGCGGCCAGGCGTTCCCGGCGGCGCTGGGCGCGGTTGGTGGCGCCGATGAACTCGGCGGCGGCCTTGGGATGGGCGCCGGTGAGCGGGCCCAGCCGGAAACGCGCGCCGGTGTCCACCCCGAGGTCGTCCAGGGGTTCAGCCTCAACGAAGGGGATCGAGGCCAGGACGCTGGCGATGGTGTCCGCGGGGACGTGGTCCTGGGTCTCGGGGACGAGGACGTCGGCGAGGGTCGTTCCGGTGGTCTCCCGGGAGCCGGGGAGCAGGTAGGCGTCGGCTTCGCCGAGTTCCAGGGCCCGGCGGGTCTGCTCGGGGTCGGGGTGGATCCAGGCGGTGAGCAGCCCGGCGGCGTGCAGGGCGCCCTCGACGGCGGCGCCGTGGTCGTCGGACAGGTGGTCGGCGAAACGGACCAGCTGCCAGAGCGGTGCTCCGGAACGCTCCTCGCGCGAGGCGGGTCGCAGGGGGTCGGCGGGTGGCGCGTCGTCGCGTTCGGCCGCGATGTGGTCGCGTTCGCGACGAGCGGAGGCCAGCTCCTCGCCCAGGCTGGTCTGCTCGGACTCCAGGGCGTTGGCGTTGGTGGCGGCCCGCACCTGCTGGTCGTGGAGGTGTTCGTTGAACACCTGGGCGGGGGTGGGGGTGCCCGCCTCCCCGTAGCGCTCCACGGTCTCCCGCAGTGCCGCGAGGGTGTCCGGCCCGGCGAGGTCCCAACGCGCGGACCACACGTCCAGGGCCTCGGTTGTGGATCGGCGGAGCCCGGCGAGCTCCTCCTCGGCACCGGCGCAGGCCTCCTCCTGCCCTGCGAGGGTGTCCTCGGCCCGGGCGGCGGTGGTCTCGGCGCGCGTCCGGGCGTCCTCGGCGCGGTCCTGGGCCGCGAGCCGTTCACGAACGGCCCGGACGTCGTCGAGCCGGGCGCTGGCCCTGGCCCTGGCGCTCTCGGGCAGGTCGTCGCCGGTGTCCGCCTCCCCCTCGGCGTCGTGGACGATCCCGGACCCTTCGGCGGCGGCCGTGAGTTCGGTGCGCAGCCTCTCGGCCAGGGCCCGCTCGTGTCCGACCCGTTCTGCGACCCGGGCGGCCTCACCGCTCAGGCGGGAGATCTCCTCCTCCTGGGCCGCGACGCGTGCCTGGCCGGTGGCGATCTGACGGGCGAGCTTGTCGTTGCCCTCCCTCCTGACCTGGAGGGCCTGCTGGTCGCGCAGGGTCTCGTGCTGGCGCAGGGCGGCGCACTGGGCCTCCAGGCGCTCGGAGTCCTCGGTCAGTTCGGTGACGCTCTCACGGGCCTGGTCCCGCGCGAGGGTGGCGCGGTCGAGCTCTTCGGCCGCCTCGGCGACCGTGCTCGCGTGGGTGTCGGCCTGCTCGGTGGCGCCCGCGACCCTGGACAGGCGGTGACGGGCGTTGGCGGTGAGGTAGTCGGCGTAGACACCGGTGAAGGTGCGGGCGGCCTCGTGGGCGGCGGTGGCGCTGGCGAAGCGGCGCTGCACGGCGGCGAGGTTGGCGAAGTCCCGGGCGGCCTGGTCCACGAGGGCGTCGTCCAGGGGGCTGAGCCCACCGGTGAGGGTGTGCGAGACCTTCTCCGGGTCCAGGTCCTTGGCCAGCAGCGGGCGGCGTAGAGCCAGCAGGAGATCCAGGAGCTGGACGTACCGCTCCCCCAATCCGAACAGGCGCGCGTCGACGGCCCGGCGGTAGTCGGCGGCGGTGGCGTGGTGGGCGCCCTCGCCGAGTGCGGCCTTGAGCTGGCGTTCGGTGAGCGGGCGTCCGTCCGTGGAGAGGAGCCCGAAGTCCACGCCCAGGCGCTGGTCGGTGACGAAGAAGGAGGGGTTGACGCCGTCGCGGTGTCGGTGCGCGCGCATGCCGATGACCAGGGTGACGGTCTCGGTCCCCGTGTCGTCGCCGTCGGCCGCCCGGGCGAACTCCATCCACACGTAGCCGTGGTTGGACTCGTCGCCCCGGTAGAGCAGGTTGGACTTCATGGTGCGGTTCTGGCCGCTGAAGGGGTCGAGCCTGCGGGCGTCGGTGTAGCCGTCCAGGACGAAGGGGAAGAGCACCTCCAGCGCCTTGGTCTTGCCCGAACCGTTGTGGCCGCGCAGGACGAGGCGGCCGTCCGCGAAGGCGAACTCCTCGTCGACGTAGTCCCAGACGTTGACGACTCCGGCCCTGCTGGGCCGGAAGCGGTCGCTCCTGCGGGTCATGGCGCGGTTTCCTCGGTTCCTTCGGTCTCGGGTTGGGCGGGCCGCGTCTCGGCGGGGCCGGTCGGGGGTGGCTCCTCAGCCGGTTCGTCGGCCGGTTCGATCGGGCCGAACGGCAGCAGGCCGGTGTCGGGGCGTTCGGGCAGGGCGCCCCGGATGTTGCGGTAGCGCAGCGCGGCGGGGGTGACCAGGACCCCGCCAGGAAGGGGTCTGACCAGGTCCAGGTCGGTGAGCAGGGACAGGGCCGCGTCGAGCAGGCCGTGCGGATCCTGCTGCCAGGTCGCGGTGAACGAGGCGGCGCCGAACTCCTCGAAGAGGTCGGCGACCATGTCCTCCAGGCGTTCGCGCTCCACCAGCGGCAGTGATGCGGGCTCGGCCACCGTGGTGGTCCGGTCCGTCTCGGCCCAGGCCAGCTCGGTGACGACGCCCTCCCGGGGAACCCCGGCGTCGATCCGGGCGACCAGTTCGGGGTGCTCATGCAGGGGGCCGGGGGCCGTCAGGTGGCCCAGCGCCGCCCAGGAGTCCTCGAAGTGGGTGGCGATCTGGGCCAGCAGCAGCCCGGCGGTACGGGTGACGGCGCCGCCGCGGCCCGGGAAGGCGCGGTCGGTGAAGGTACCGGAGGCGTCCGCCAGCAGGACCCCCTCGGCACGGCGTTCCAGCTTGGTTCCGGTGAGGCGGGCCACCTCCTCGGCGGGTCCCCTCCCGCGCAGGGCGGCGGCCACCTCGGGTTCGACGTCCGCGTAGTACACCACCGGGTACTCCAGCAGCAGGCGGCGGGCGCGCTGGGCGGCGCGTTCGCGCGGGGCGTCCGGTCCGAGCGGGTCGCTGAGCAGGCCGGAGGCGCTGTTCAGGTGCTGGATGGGGCGCGTGGGCCGGAAGAGGACCTCGCAGATCTCGTGGTCGATGTCGAAGAGCGCGTCCCCCTGGTCACCGCCGCGGGCCCACGCCTCAACGGAGCCGTCCGACAGGTGGAGGGCGCCCCGGTCCAGCAGCCAGTGTGCGACGTCGACCAGCGCGGCCTTGTGGGTGGAGTCGGTGGGGTCGTAGCCCAGGCCCTCGATCTCGTTGGCCGAGGGGGCGAACCCCCGGACGAGGTCGCCGAGGCTGATCTCGACCTGTGAACGCTGGAACGCGGCCAGGAGCAGGCAGAGGTAGGCCAGGCGGCGGCGGTCGAAGGGCCTGCCCTTGCGGGCGAACTCCTGGCGCTGGGTGGGGTCGAGCAGGTCGAGTTCGCGAACCAGGCGGACGTGGTCGGTGGTGGCCACGAGGGTGTACCCGAACAGGGCGCGCAGGTCCTCGGTCATCTGGTCGGCCCAGTACAGGACCTGGTCGAGCACGCCGGGGCGCGGCCGCGACGCGGTGATGACGTCGCAGGTGAGGACCTTGCGAACGGCCTGCTGGTAGGAGCCGAGGTCGACGGTCTCGACACGGGGGCGGGTGTGCCGGGTCATCGGTTCCCCTTCCTGGTTCCCCGGGCGGCGCGGGGGGCGAGTTCCACCCGGAAACCGGGGAGGTGGATCCGGCCCTGCGAGGTGCGCACGCTGCTGCCCCGTTCGTCGCGGATCAGCTTGATGAGGGTGCCCGCGTCGTCGGCGGTGGCGGACTTCAGCAGGCCGACGACCGCCGGTGACGTGTCCCGTTTCGCGTACGACACCGAGCGCGACTCCAGGGCCTTGGTGACCAGCCGCAGCAGCACCTTGGTGTCGCTCTCGTCGAGGACGCGCTGGTGGGCGCCCTCACTGATCAGGCGCGCGGCGGAGGCGCGTTCGGCCTCGCGGTCCTCGGACTGGCGTCGGCGCAGTTCGGAACGGGCTCCGGTGTCCCTGCGGACTGGTTTGGGGACCCCGTGGGCGGGTGAGCGGTCACTGCGGAACAGGGTCACCGACACCTCCACTCCGGCGGCGTCGTGCCAGGAGTCGGTGGGGGCGAACTCGTCGCCGTCCTCGTGGGCCACGCCGAGGTGGCGGGCGGAGCGGGTGTTGAACGCGGCGCC
Source organism: Nocardiopsis sp. SBT366 (assembly GCF_001083815.1). Lineage (NCBI taxonomy): Bacteria > Bacillati > Actinomycetota > Actinomycetes > Streptosporangiales > Nocardiopsidaceae > Nocardiopsis > Nocardiopsis sp. SBT366. The sequence continues at coordinate 27,029 of NZ_LAVM01000058.1, forward strand.
CATGAGGGCGTGGGCGGACCCGTCGTCGGGGGTGTCGAACACCCAGGCGGCGAGGTGGCGCAGCTGGGTGGAGCGGTTCACGCCGCCGCGCTGGGCCTCGGTGATCTGCCGTAGGAGGGCCACGACCCCGGAGACGGCGGCACGGGTGGCCTGGCCGAGTTCGGCGGCGCGGGTGGGCGCGCCGCTCTCGGAGGCGAACCAGGCGCGCACCGCCCACCAGCGGCGGGACCAGTCCTCCAGGCGTTCGGTCCGGTCCATGAAGAGGCGTTCGTCGGCCTCGGCGGCGCGGGACAGCAGGGTGGTCAGGCCGGTGGCCTCGACCTCGTGGACGGCCCTGTCCAGGCGGGGAAGGTAGCGGTCCAGCTCCGCCATGAAGTCGGACATGTGGACGAGGAGGGCGTTCTTGTGGCGCAGGAACACCTCGGAGGAGGCCTCGGTGGAGCGCAGGATCTCCCCGAGGGTGACGTGGAACTGGGCGGAGCGCCGTCCCATGTCCTCCATCACCGTGTCCAGTCGGGACAGGCGGCGGTAGACGTCCTCGACCCGTCCGGTGCGGTTGGCCTCGGCCAGTGCCCCGAGGTCCTCCAGGACGTCGGAGAAGACCAGGCGCGAGAGGTTGACGTCCTCCACGCGGGCGCCCAGGAGGTTCTCGACCGCGTGGTAGGCGCGGTATCCGAGTTCGCTGAACTGGTAGACGGACTGCCGGTTTCGGTAGCTGGCCAGGGTGCCCGCGCGGGAGGCGTCATCGAAGCGGTGCAGCACGCCGTCCGAGGCGAGTTCGTCGAGCCGGTGGCGCAGCCCCTGGGCGGGGACCTCGGGCGCCTCGGTGTGGGCCGCGGCGAGTTCGCGCAGAGTGGCCTCGACCTCGTCCGCCCCGACCTGGACCTGGTGGACCTCGCGCAGGCGGTCCACCGAACGCAGGATCCACAGGTAGGTGACGTGGTCGTCGCGGCGGGTGAAGTTGAACAGCCGGAAGCGGTCACTGACCGCGAGAGCGTCCAGATCCAGAGCCCTGCGCTCGGCCACCGCCGCACCCCCGTGTCCTCGTGGCCGGTCCCGCACCCCCGTGTGCGAAACCGCGACTGGGACATTGTCGCAGCGACCGGAGACGGTCCGGTCCGCGGTCGTCGGGCCGGGATGGCCGGGTGAGGTCACCGCGTGGAGGAGGGCGATCACCGCGTGCAATGATGTGCCCCGGTATGTCCCCCACCCCCAGGGAGAAGCGTGAGTGTGCGACAGCGTCGGCGCGGACGGCGGCGATGGGCGCGGAGGTTGCGGGGCTCCCTGCCGCTGGCGGCGGTCGCCCTCCTCCTGGTGTTCGGGTGGGTGTTCGACAACGCCGACAGCCCGGGTCTGTGGCTGGTCGGCGGCCTGGTGGCCGTGGTCGCGGCGGCCGCGCTGGGCTGGTGGGCGTGGTCCCGGGCGCGCCTGGCCAGGGAACGACGGATCGTCGCGCGGACGGGGATCGCGGGGATCGACACCATGACCGGGACGGAGTTCGAACACCACGTGGCGCTGCTGCTGCGCACCAACGGATACACCCGGGTGGCGGTGGTCGGCGGCGCCTCGGACGGGGGCGTGGACCTGCGGGCGCAGACCCCCGACGGCAGGCCGCTGGCCGTGCAGTGCAAGCGCTGGCGCAAGCCCGTGCCACCCAACGAGGTGCGGGCCTTCCTCGGGGCGCTGGCCGGGGGCCACCAGGGTTACCTCGGGATGTTCGTGGCCTCGAACGGGTTCACCAGGGAGGCCGTGCGTGAGGCCGGGGCCGGGATGGTCCTGGTGGACCGGCACGCCCTGGGTCTGTGGATGGCCGGGGAGCGCGCCCCGGGGCTGCCGCCCCGCTGACTCCCGCCCTCCTTGGGGCAGCGGCGGGATCGGCCGCCTGTGGGGGCGAAAGCGCAGCGCGGTGATGGACACCCGGTCGGGTCACCCTCCTGCCGCCCGTGGAACGCGAAGGGCCCCGCGGTGGGAGTGGTCCGCGGGGCCCGGCGCCGCTGGAGGCGCCATCGTGGGTGGATGGTGAGGGTGGGGGCGGGCTACTTCCCGGAGCCCGCGAACACCCCCTGGACGAAGTGGCGCTGGAAGGCGAAGAAGACCAACAGCGGAACCAGCATGGACAGGAAGGCACCCGAGGCCAGCACGTCGATGTTGGTGCCGAACTGGCGCAGCTGCGAGCGCAGCGCCACGGTGAGCGGGGCGGAGTCCGGGTTGGTGAACACCAGCGCGACCAGCATGTCGTTCCACACCCACAGGAACTGGAAGACCGCGAGCGAGGCCAGCGCCGGGCGGGCCACCGGGAGCACGACCTTGCGGAAGATACGCCACTCGCTGGCGCCGTCCATCCGCGCCGCCTCCAGCAGGTCACGCGGGATGTTCACGAAGAAGTTGCGCAGCAGGAACACCGCGAACGGCAGCCCGAAGGCCACGTGGAACAGGATCGCGCCGAAGATGGAACCGAAGATCCCCAGGGCGCCGTACAGCTGCGAGATGGGGATGAGGGCCGCCTGGATGGGCAGCACCAGCAGGCCGACCACGGCCACCATGATCCAGTCGCGGCCGGGGAAGTCCATCCACACCAGCGCATAGGCGGCCAGCGCCCCGATGCCCACGACCAGCAGGGTCGAGGGGACCGAGATGTAGACGGTGTTGAGGAACGACTGCACGAGGACGTCGTTGTCGACCAACGACCGGTAGTTGTCCAGCGTGAGCTCGGTGGGCTTGAGCAGCGCCGTCCACCAGCCGCTGTTGGTGTTGTCGGCCTCCGAACGCAGCGACACCAGCAGCAGGCCGATGACCGGCACCATCCAGAACAGCGCGACCAGGGTCAGCGCCACCTGGAGGGTGCCCGAGCCCAGCTTGGAGACGAGCCGGGACGCCAGTCCCCGACGCGGCGCGCCGGAGACCGACACCTCGACGACGGAGGGCGACTTCTGGGGCGTGGCGGTCACGAGCGCTCCCGTCGGAAACGGCGGATGTTGAAGTACATGATCGGTAGGACCAGGACCAGCAGGAGGACCACGAGGGCGCTGCCCAGTCCCTGGTTGCCGCCCGCGCCGAAGGACACCTGCCACATCTGGAGGGCGACCACGCTGGCGTCGGCCTGGACCGATCCCGGGGCGATCACGAACACGAGGTCGAAGATCTTCAGGACGTTGATCATCAGGGTCACGAACACCACGAGCAGCAGCGGTCCCAGAAGCGGGATGGTGATCTTGCGGAACACCTGCCACTCGGTGGCGCCGTCCACCCGGGCGGCCTCCAGGGCGTCCCTGGGGATGGCGGCCAGGCCGGCGGCGATGAACGTGATGGCGAAACCGGTCATGATCCACACCCACGAGGAGATGATCACGGGGGTGATCAGCGTGGGGCCCAGCCAGGTCAGGCCGCGGAAGGACTCGGTGAAGTTGTCCGCCGCCAGGTGGATCTCGTACTCCCCCGGCTCCAGGCCGGTCAGGGTGAAGCGGCCGTCGTCGCCGGCGGTGGTGCTGGCCACCACCTGGCCGTCCCGGAGGGCGTCGACCATCATGCGGGGCAGGCCGTTCTCACCGTCGTCGATGGTCCCGGCGTCGCCGCCGAGGGCCACGTCCAGCCACACCACACCCTCGATGGTGTCCCCGGAGGACTCGGGATCGGTGGCCTGGGTCGCCTGCTCGGGGACCTCCCCGGGCCGGATGCCGACCAGCGGCAGGGCGACCGTGTCACCCGGCGCGTACGCCTGGGTGGAGGTGAACCCGCCCAGCGAGGGGTCGGTGTCGAGTTCCTCCCCGCGCGGCCGCGCCCCGGGGTACTCCGAGGGCGAGGCGAACGTGTCGTGCACGGTCACCACGGCGGCGTTGACGACGCCCCGGTCGGGGTTCTCGTCGTAGACCAGCCGGAAGATGATGCCGGAGGCGAAGAGGGAGATCGCCATGGGCATGAACAGCAGGATCCGGAAGGCCGTGGCCCAGCGCACGCGCTCCGTGAGCACCGCGAAGACCAGGCCCAGCCCGGTCACCAGGGCGGGGGCGACCAGGACCCAGATGCCGGTGTTGCGGATGGCGGTGAGGGTGCGGTCGTCGGTGAACATCCGGCCGTAGTTGTCGAGACCGACGAACTGCGAACCGGAGGCGTCGAAGAAGCTGCGCACCACGGAGTACGCGGCCGGGTAGGCCAGGAACACCCCGAGGAAGAGCAGGGCGGGCAGCAGGAACAGGGTGGCCGGGCCGAACAGGCGCCGCCATCCCGGGCGGCTGCCGTCGGGCGGCCCGCTGGACCGCTTCCCCGGCTTCCCGGGCGGGGTGCCGTCCGGGCGGGCCGCGACGTCGGCGGCCCCGGTGTCGTTGGAGGTCATGTGTGCGGGCTCCGTCTAGTTGCCGTAGGCGCGGGCGGCCTCGGCCTCGAGGCGCTCCATGGTGCCCTCGACGTCGGAGGGGTCGGCCAGGAAGTCCTGGAGGGTCTGCCACATGCCGTCGCCGACGGTGGCGCCGAAGGCCGCGGGCTGGAGGTCGGAGAGGTCGAAGCGGACGCTGTCACCGGCGTCGATGACCTGCTCGGCGACCTGGCCCAGGACCGGGTCGGCGTAGTCGTCGGCGGTCAGGTGCATGTTCGGCGAGATGAAACCGCCGATGGACGCCCACTCGGCCGCGGCCTCCTCGGAGGCGAGGAAGCGCAGGAGCTCCATGGTGGCCTCGCTGTCGCTCATGGCGACGGCCGCGTCACCGGCCACGACCACGGCGTCGCCCTCACCGGCGATGCTGGGGAAGGGGAAGATCTGCGCGGTCTCGCCGACGACGGAGTTGGTGCTGGCGGAGACGACCCCGCCGATGAAGTCGGCGCCCACCACCATGGCAGCGTCGGGGTCGTCGCTGTAGACGTTCACGACGGAGGTGGGGAAATCGGTCTGGAGGCTGCCGCTGCCACCGCCCAGCATCAGCTGCTCCTGGCCCCACACCTCGGCGAGGGTCTCCAGGGCGACCTCGACGGTCGGATCCGTCCACGGGATCTCGTGCGCGGCCAGCTGGTCGTACTTCTCCGGGCCCGCCGTCTGGAGGTAGACGTTCTCGAACCAGTCGGTGAGGACCCAGCCGTCCGCCCCGGCGACGGACAGCGGGCTGATGCCGACGTCGGAGAGGTTCTCGGAGAGCTCGACGAACTCCTCCCAGTTCTCCGGGGCCGCGGCGCCGGTCTCGGCGAAAAGGTCCTCGTTGTACCAGACCAGGGACTTGTTGGCGACCTTGAGGTAGACGCCGTAGGGGGTGTCGTCGACCGAGCCGATGTCCGCCCACGCGCCGGCCATGTTCTCGTCGAGGGTCTGGACGACGTCGTCGGTGAGCGGGAACAGGACGTCCTCGGCGGCGAAGTGCTCGATGAGTCCGGCCTGCGGGATGAGCGCGACGTCGGGTTCGTCACCGCCCTGGATACGGGTCTGGAGGACGGTCTGGAGGTCGTCACCGGCGCCGCTGTAGGAGACGGTGGCGCCGGTCTGCTCCTCGAAGATCGAGACGACCTGCTCGAAGGCGACCTGCTCGTCACCGGCCCAGGGGCCGACGACCTCGAGGGTCTGGCCGTCGAGGTCGGCGCCGGTGGCCGAGGTGGAACCCCCGCCGCAGGCGGTGGCGGCCAGGGTGAGGCCGAGCGCGGCGGCGGCTCCGCCGAGGATTCTGGTGCGGTGGGTGCGGTGGCGGGAAGTGGGCGCTGACATGGGGGACGCTCCTCAGGAATCGTGGATGGCGGTACCGGTGGCGGGGTCGAAGAACTGGAGGCGTTCGGTGTCGACCGCCACCGTGATGGTCTGGCCCTCGTACACGTGGGTGCGGGGGCTGAAGCGGCCGACGAGGACGACGCCCTCATCGGTCGCGGGAAGGGTCTCGTCTGCGCCGGCGTCGCGGGCGAGTTCGCGGGTGTCCTCGGTGACGACGGGTGCGGCGTCGAGCGGGAAGTGCACGAGGACGTCCGAGCCCATGGCCTCGACCAGGTCGGCGACCGAGGTGAGCGTGGCCCCCTCGGTACCGCCGACGATCTCGGCGTCCTCCATGTCCTCGGGACGGATGCCGACGACGACCTTGGCTCCGGCGTAGCCGCGCAGCGCGGGGCGCCGGTGCATGAGGCTGTCGGGCAGGTCCAGGCGCTGGTCACCGATCCGGACGTGGAACCGGCCGTCGTCCTCGTGGAGTTCGACGCAGATCAGGTTCATGCCGGGTGAGCCGACGAAACCGGCGACGAACAGGTTGCGGGGGTGGTCGTACAGCTCCTGTGGCGGGCCGACCTGCTGGAGGACGCCACGCTTCATCACGGCCACCCGGTCGCCCAGGGTCATCGCCTCGGTCTGGTCGTGGGTGACGTAGACCGTGGTGACGCCCAGGTCGCGCTGGATGCGGGCGATCTGGGCACGCATCTGCACTCGGAGCTTGGCGTCCAGGTTGGACAGGGGTTCGTCCATCAGGAACGCCCGGGGTTCGCGGACGATCGCCCGCCCCATCGCCACCCGCTGGCGCTGGCCGCCGGAGAGGTTGCCCGGCTTGCGGGTGAGGTGTTCCTCCAGTTCGAGGACGCGGGCGACCTCGCCGACCCGGCGGTCGATCTCCGCCTTGGGCACCTTGCGCAGGCGCAGCCCGAACGCGATGTTCTCGAAGATGTTCAGGTGCGGGTAGAGCGCGTAGGACTGGAAGACCATCGCCACGTCCCGGTCGCGGGCGGGGACGTCGTTGACGACCTGGTCGCCGATGCGAACGGTGCCCTCGCTGATCGCCTCCAGCCCCGCGACCATCCGCAGCGCGGTGGTCTTGCCGCAGCCTGAGGGACCGACCAGCACCAGGAACTCCCCGTCCTGGATGTCGAGGGAGAGGTCGGTGACCGCGCGGGTTCCGTCCGCGTAGACCTTGCCCAGGCCGTCGATCACGATTTCCGCCACGACATCCTCCGTGGGACGGGCACGCTGGTGCCCGGCAGCCGTCGGGCCGGCGGTTTCGGGTCACGCGCCCCTGTGACGCGCACCACCACCGGCGATGTGTGACGACAGTAGTGTCGGGCTCCCTAAGGAAGCCTTAACGCAGCGTCTCGGTCGACTTAAACCGCGCCTACCCCGGGCCTTCCGGTCACAGTGGTGTTCCTCCTGATCACGGGCCGCAGCCGGACTCGTGTGAAGGTGCAACATTGGTTAACGTGTGCGCATGGCAACGGTCTTGCTGGTCGAGGACGACCAGATGGTGCGGGGCGCCCTGGTGCGGGCGCTGAGCGGTCTGGGGCACGTGGTGCTGCCCGTGGGCACCGCGCTGGACGCGCTGCGCGAGGCCGCCCGGCACGAACCTGACCTGGTCATTCTGGACCTGGGGCTCCCCGACCTGGACGGCGCGGCGGCGCTGCGGATGTTACGCGGTCACAGTGACGTCCCAGTGATCGTGGCGACGGCGCGCGGAGACGAACAGTCGATAGTGCGCCTGCTCAACGACGGTGCCGACGACTACGTGGTCAAACCCTTCTCCAGCACCCAGCTGGCCGCGCGGATGAACGCACTGCTGCGCAGGTCCGGCCGGGCCTCGGCGGGCGCGGCCGACCCCGGCGAGCTGACCGTGGGTGAGTTGTCGATCAGTCTGACACGGCGTCAGGCGTCCCTGGCGGGGACTCCCCTGGAGCTGTCGCGGCGGGAGTTCGACCTTCTGGCCTACTTGGCCGAGCACACGGGCAGGGTGGTGAGCCGCCGTGAGCTCGTGGAGGCGGTCTGGCACCAGCACCCCTTCGTGGGCCACGACCAAACCATCGACGTGCACATGTCGTGGCTGCGCCGCAAGCTCGGGGAGACCGCGAGCCAGCCCCGCTACCTGCACACGGTGCGGGGTGTGGGGCTCAAGCTGGTGGAACCGGTGTGAGGAGGCTCCTGGCCCGCGCCGTCACCCTCGCGACGGTCATGGTCGCGGTGGTGATGCTCGGTGTGGCGGGAGCGTGGGCCTGGTGGGAGGCGCACGAGAGGGCCGAGGAGCAGGTCTGGTCGCAGGCCGACGCGGTCGCCTCGGTGGCGGAGGTGGATCCCGACCCCGCGCTGCTGCGGCGCATGGTGGCCTCGACGTCGGCCGGGGCCCGGGGGCACCTCACGGTGCACCTGTCCGACGGTGCAACCGTGGGGGCGAGCCGCGCCGGTGACGCCGACGTGGCCGGGGTGCGGCGTGCCGGGGCGGGCTCCAGGAGCCAGGTCCCGGCCGAGCAGGGCACCGCGTACCTGTTGGCGGTGGCCGACCCCCGGGGTTCGGGCGCCGAACCGTCCGTGGTGGAGGTGTACCAGCCCCGCGGGGAGGCGGTTCGCGGCCTGGGACCGGCCCTGGGCGGCCTCGTGGTGGTCGCGGTGCTCGTGGTGCTGGGCGCGGTGCTGATCACGGACCTGCTCAGCAGACCGGCCCGGCGTGCGCTGCGCGCCCTGGCGGACACGGCCGTGGAGATCGGTGAGGGTCGGCTGAACGCCCGGATACGCGTGCACGGCCCCCGAGACCTGGTGGTGCTCGGCGAGTCCATCAACGCGATCGGGGAGCGCGTCCAGGGGCTGTTGACGAAGGAACGCGAGATGGCCGCCGACGTCTCGCACCGGCTGCGCACCCCGCTGACGGCGCTGAGGTTGGACGCCGAACCGCTCCCCGGCCCCGAGGGCGAGCGGATCAGGGGCGCGATCAGCGCACTGGAACGGGACGTGGACGCCATCATCCGCGACGTGCGCCCGCACGCCACGGGCCCGGAGGTCGAGCGCGCCTGCGACCTGTCCGGGGCCGTGGTGGACCGCATGGGGTTCTGGTCGATGCTCGCCAACGACCAGGGCCGTGAGGTCACCCTGGAGGTGCCGGACACCCCCTGCCGGGTGGCGCTCTCCTCGGAGGAGTGCGCGGCGGTCCTGGACTCGCTGGTGGGCAACGTCTTCCGGTACACCCCCGCGGACCGGCCGTTCGCCGTGGCGGTGGTGGAGCACGCGGGATGGGTGACGCTGCTCGTGGAGGACGGAGGGCCGGGGTTCGCCGATCCCACCACGGCGCTGAGGCGCGGCACGAGCGGCGGCGGGTCGACCGGCCTGGGGCTGGACATCGTCCGGCACGCGGTGGAGGCCACCGGCGGCACCGTCCACCTGGAGCGCGGCAAGCTGGGCGGGGCCCGTGTGCGTGCGCGCTTCGCGCAACTGGACGTGCCGCACGAGGAGGAGCAGCCCCGAGCGTGGCGCCTGCGCCGTTCGGGCTGAGGTGGGGTTGTGGTGGGGGTGGGTG
>NZ_LAVM01000059.1:0-35124 GCF_001083815.1 Nocardiopsis sp. SBT366
GGATGCGCAGCATCGCGTTGGCGTCGGTCGCCGTGCCCACGGTGGAGCGCGGGTCGGCGCCCAGGCGCTCCTGGTCCACGATGATGGCGGTGGTCAACCCGTCGAGGACGTCCACGTGTGGCCGGAACCGGCAAGGAAGTGGTAGAAACATACCCTGAACAGTGCTGATGGGCGTTTCTGTCGTGGGCTTCCGGAGAGTGGATGCCCTCTCGAGTCTGGTCTGGCACATCCGCCCCCACTATGATCGGACTCCCTGTCGCCGCTTGGGGCACACGCTAATCACTGGGTGCCACGGGCGCGGTGGGAACGCTGGAAAATACCAGCGTGCGAGATGGTTCTCAGGGTGCCATTGGGGCACAATGGGGCAAAAGGCATTCAGGCGGGTATGCAACCTTCTCGAGTACGAGGGCGTCGGGGAAGCGCACTCGTTCGTATCAGGAGGTTCGGTGTCCGCACGTGGCGTCTTGTACGTCCACTCCGCGCCGGCGGCGCTGTGCCCACATGTCGAGTGGGCGGTCGCGGGCGTTGTTGGAGTACCCGTCAAACTCGACTGGGTCGCCCAGCCAGCGGCCCCCGGCAATCACCGTGCCGAGCTCAACTGGCAGGGGAAGCCGGGGACCTCGGCGGCGGTGGCCTCCGCGCTCAATGAATGGCAGCGCCTGCGCTTCGAGGTGACCGAGGATGGGTCGCCCGGCTGCGATGGCGTGCGCTACAGCTACACGCCCTCCCTCGGCGTGTTCACCGCCGTCACGAGCGCCGCCGGTGAGGTACTCGTTCCCGAGGGCAGGTTGCGCGCCGCCATGGCCACGGCCGCCGCCGAGGGCACCGAGCTCGCCGCCGAACTCGACCGGCTCACCGGCCGTGCCTGGGACGAGGAACTCGAACCCTTCCGCTACGCGGGCGACGGCGCCCCCGTGCGCTGGCTGCACGCGGTCGGCTGACCTTCTCCGGGCAGCGCCATGCGGGCGCGGGCGCGAGTCCCCCGATATGTCGAGTATCGCCCTCCGGCCCCGGACGACACCAGTCAGACGACGCACACCTGTGGACAACCCGGTGCCCTGCTCGCGCACCGTCCGCACCGTGCCCCGGGTCCGTTGCGGCCCTGAGGTCTGGCGCCGGTCCAGGAGCGCGACCCACCGAGGGCCTCACCATGGCCAGGACCGACCCTGGCTGAACGGGTGGCCGGTACTCGAGTGGACCCGACGGGAGCCGCCAGCGTGCCAGCCGGGCCGACCCCGATGCTGAGGACCGGCACTGGCCCCCTGGGCGGGCCCACCCGGGGCCGTCAGCGCGCTCGCGGGTTCAGGGAGGGTTCTCCTCGCTGGGCCAGATCGCGGAGGCCAGCAGCACCGCGGCCCAGATCCCCAGGGGGACCAGAGGCCAGTACGGAACGAGTTCGCCGCCGAGCAGGCTCGCCACACCCCAGACGCCGGTCAGCGCCCCGGCCACACCCAGCCACCAGCGCCACTCCTCGCCCCACTCCTCCCAGGGCACCAGCACTCCGGCCGGTTCGGGGGAGGGGCGTGACTCACGATGGAACCTGGGCTGCGGCACCGGGAGTTCGGGTTCGGGAAGGTCCGCGGTGAGAGAGCGCAGCTCACCCACCATGACCGAGCACAGGGCCGCACCCACACGGCGCTCGTACTCCTCGTGGTCCAGACGGCCCTCGGAGAACGCCACCGCGAGGCGGTCGACCGTCAGGTCCCGCTCGGTGTCCGAGGCGCGCATCTGGTTCAGCGGCAGACGTTGGGCCTCCACTTCCCACCCCCAAAGGCGCGTTGGTTCCCACACGATACGCGCCGTGTTCGGCGCGCGAAAGGGCCCCGGGTCACCAGTTCGGACGGCTTGCGAACCACCCCCGAAGGGGTGGTTTCACTGCAGGTCAAAGCGCTAACCAACGGGACACCGCACGACACGTGGACGGATCGGCGGCGCCCACCAGACCGGTGTGCTCGAAGGCCCCCCGGTAGGTGAACCCGGAGCCGTCCAGACGGGTCAGCAGACCCCCCGTCTCGGCCAGTACCAGACCGGGCGCGGCCACGTCCCAGTCGCGGACCGGAACGTCCTTCACGAACAGCTGGGCGTCGCCCTCGGCGATCCGGCAGAGCTTCAGCGCGATGCTCCCGCTCTCGAGGTACCCGTCGTAGCCGAAGCGGTCGTACACGCGCCGGGCGACGCCCGAGGGCTCGGGGGTGTTGTCGGTGAGCACCCCCCGGCCTGGAGGGGCGGGGAGCTGCTGGGGGAGCGCCCTTCCGTCGCATCGGGCGCCCCGCCCGCGCACGGCCGTGTAGAGGGTGCCCCTCTCGGGTGCGAAGACGGCCGCCACCTCGGGGTGATCCCCGACGACCAGCGCGGCCTGGGTCACGTACCCGTCGAATCCGTGCGCGTAGCTGGCGGTGCCGTCGATGGGGTCGATCAGCCAGTACCGGGGCGGTCGCTCCCGGGTGAGCGAGTCCGGGTCCTCCTCGCTCACCACCGGGATGCTGGCGTCGATACCGGTGAGCCTTCGGGAGAGCGCCTGGTGCGCCCTCGCGTCGGCCTCGGCCTTGAACTGGCTTCCCTCCCACACCCCGTCGCGCGCGGTCGGGTCCGAACGCCACGTGCGCAGCAGCCCGCCGACCTCCTCCACCGCGTTCGCCATCGCCTCGGACAGCTCGTGCCGACTGCTCATCGGGCCCGCGCGGGGAAGGTGGCGGAACGTTCGCCGGTGCTCACCGCTCCGGGCAGGGAGAAACCCCCGCCGCTCGCGGTCGGTGTCGGCGCTGGGGAGATCCCGTGGGAGGCGAACCGCTCCTCGGACATGAACTCGTCGGTCCAGTGCCGCACCATGGCCACCCCCTCGCGCCACTCGTCGGTGAGCCGGGGACCGTCGCACACGGCCTGGCGGAGCAACCCGGTGATCTCGTCGACCCCGGCGGCCACGGTGAGCGCCGCCGTGGAGGAGAAGCGGGGGTTGATCTCGAAGACCCTGGGCCGTCCCTCGTCGTCCAGGCACAGCTGGACGTTGAACGGCCCGTCCGCGCGCAGGGCGTTCTGGACCGCCCGGCATGTGCGGACGACCTCCGGGTGGCGCCGCGTGACCGCGTACTTGGTGACCCCCTGCTTGAGGAGGACCTCCTTGGGCACCACGGCCTGCACGTCGCCGTCGCGCCACACCACGACGGACACGGTGTACTCGGGGCCGGTGACGCGTTCCTGCACGATCAGGTCGTCGGCCGCGTAGCCGCTCTCCGAGACCACGCGGGCCATGTCGCGGGCTGAGTCGACCACCATCACGCCCCGGCTGCCCCGGCCGCTGCGGGGTTTGACGATCAGCCCGCCCGGAGACCGGTCGGCGGCGTCGGTGGGCCACTCCGAGGCGAGCCAGGTGCGGGGCACGCCGATCCCCGCGTCCTCCAGCTGCCGCATGAGGGCGTACTTGTCCAGACAGGTGGTGACGAACTCCAGGCGGGGCAACAGGACCGCCACACCGTCCTTGGCCAGGTCGATCACCCGGACCAGCTCCTCGTCCACCAGCGGAACCACGGCGGCGGCGCCCTCCTCGGCGCACAGGGAACGCATCCGGGGCAGGAAGGCCTCGCTGTCGCCCGGCGGCACAAGGCAGCCGCGGTCGGCGAGGTACAGGCCGGGCGCGGCCGGGTCCAGGTCGGTGGCCACCACCCGGAATCCGTTCTCACGCAGGCGCAGGATGGTTCCGGGTGTGGAGGCGGAGCCCGCCGTCGTCACCACGACGGTCGGTTTCCTCGAAGTCTGCTGTGGCACCGGCTGAACCCTTCCGAGCGAGATTCGAGTGGGCCGAGGGGCTGGGCCCGAGCCTAGACGGGGGAGTGCCCCCTCGGCTCGGGATTGGCCGGATGCGGTTGCCAGGACAACCGAACGGGCCTCTCGCGCGTGTACTCACCGGCCCCGGGAGGAAGGGCAGAGGGCGGGTGACGCGCTCGGTGCGTCACCCGCCCTCCGGCGGCGGGGGTCGAGACCCCCTAGTCCTGCTCGTACGTGGGTGTGAGGACCGCGCGGCCGATCGCGTGCGAGAACAGGTTGAAGCCGAGGAAGGCCGGGCTCGCGGAGGCGTCGATGCCCAGGCTCGGGACGTCCACGGCGTGCACCACGAACATGTACCGGTGCGGGCCGTGCCCGGCGGGCGGGGCCGCACCGATGTAGCGGTGGCTCCCGGCGTCGTTGCGCAGGGTGATCGCCTGTTCCGGCAGACCGGAACCGTTTCCCGCGTCAGCCGCCAACTCGGTCACCTCGACGGGGATGTCGCAGACCGACCAGTGCCAGAAGCCGCTGGCGGTCGGAGCGTCCGGGTCGAAGCAGGTCACGGCAAAACTCCGGGTCCCCTCGGGGAACCCGCTCCAGGACAGGTGCGGGGAGACGTCCTCGCCCCCGGCACCCATGATCCCGCTGACCTGCGCCAAGGACAGGACCTGGCCGTCCTTGACGTCGTCGCTGGTGACGGTGAACGCGTCGACGTCGGGCAGGAAGTCGTAGGGAGAGGGTGGCTTGGCCACGGGGATGGCCTCCTTCGTTCTCGGGGTCTTCCGTTCCGGCCCGCCCCCCGGGCGGGCCCTGCACCGAACATACGCCCCGACGGGCGGGGTGCGGTCTTCTGTGCGGCCCTCGGCGAAGGGTACGGTCGTGCCACACCGGACCGAACCCGGTTCGGTCCGCCCACCGACCCATGGAGCCACCATGACCGAACGCTGGGGCATCACCGTTCCCTTCGAGGGCGTCCCCCTGACCGACCAGCGCTCACTGTTCGAGGCCCTGCCCGACCTCGGTTACACCGACGTGTGGTCGTCCGAGGCCAACGCCACCGACGCGTTCACCCCGCTGGCCCTGGCCAGCGTGTGGGCGCCGAGCCTGCGACTGGGCACCGCGATCGTGCCCGTCTACACGCGCGGCCCCGCCACCCTGGCCATGAGCGCCGCCACCATGGCCGCCGCCGCACCCGGCCGGTTCGTGCTGGGGGTGGGCACCTCCTCGAACGTGATCGTGGAGCGCTGGAACTCCCTCCCCTTCGAGGAGCCCTACAAGAGGGTCCGCGACACCGTGCGCTTCCTGCGCCAGGCACTGACCGGTGAGAAGGTCAGGGCCGACTACGACACCTTCTCCGTGCGGGGGTTCACCCTCGGCGCCGTCCCCGAGCGGGTGCCGCCCGTCCTGGTGGCCGCGCTGCGCCCGGGCATGCTGCGTCTGGCCGGGCGGGAGGCCGACGGCGCCATCCTCAACTGGCTGTCCGCCGAGGACGTGCGGACGGTCGCGCCGATCGTGCGGGAGTTCGGTGACGACAAGGAGATCGTGGCGCGGATCTTCGCCGTGCCCGACACCGACCCCGACACCGCGCGGGGGATCGGCCGGTGGGCGATCTCGGCGTACCTGAACGTCCCCGTGTACCGGGCCTTCCACGAGTGGCTGGGCCGGGAGGAGCTCGGCCCTATGTGGAAGGCGTGGGAGGAGGGGGACCGCAAGGGCGCACTCGCCGCGATCCCGGACTCGGTGGTGGACGAACTCGTCGTGCACGGACCGGCCGAGCACTGCCGTGAACGGATCGGCGCCTACGTCGAAGCGGGCGTGGACACCCCGGTGATCGCACCGATCGGCCCGCCCGGCACTGACCCGGCGGCGGTGGTCAGGGCACTGGCTCCCCGGGGCTGACCCGCCCGAGACCCGGGCAGGCCCGCTGTCAGGCCCCGGAGGGGGCTCCCAGGATGTTCCCCGCGCACCACCGCGCGGGGAACATCCCGACTGTTCGGTATGTCACCGGTCCCGCTCCAGGGGACCCAACAGCCTGCGCGCCCGCAGTACCAGCTCCAACTCGAAGCGCGCGCCGGGTTCCCGCAGCCTGGTGCCGAACAGCTCCTCCAGCTGCCGCATCCGATACCGCACGGTCTGCGGATGGACGCGCAACCGTTCCGCCGCCTCGTTGGCGTTGAACCCCGATTCCAACCACGCGAGCAGGGTGTCGGCCATCCGCTCCCGCTGCTGCTCCCGCATACCAGCCAGTGGGGCCAACCGCACCCGGGCCAGCTCCGCGACCAGCGCCGTGTCCCGTGACAGCAGGAGTGCTGGCAGGTGATCGCTCCACCGCAGCACTCCCTGCCCCGACACCACCCCGGCCCGCGCCAGCTCGGCCAACTCGCGCGCTCTCGACAAGGACGCCGGGGCCTCGGCCAGGGGCACGGGCGGTCCCAGCACCGCGCGGTAGCCCCGAAGCGACCGCTCCAACGACCTCAACCTGCCCGGGCCCTGCGGGTCGGGCACCAGCGCGCACGGCTCCAGACGGTCCAGGTCCACCAGCACGTCCGAGGGCAGGGCCGGGTCGCCCCCCGACCCCTCCTGGTAAAGCAGGGCCACGGCCACCCGCTCGGGCACGCGCCACCGCGCCGCCCGAGCCAGGGAGGAGACCGTTCGCGCCTCCGGCTCCGTCCCGGACTCGGCCAACAGCACTTCCAGCAGCCTGGAGCGGCGCCGTCGCAGTGCCTCCACCCCGGCGCCCCGCACCTGGGCGTGCCCCTCGGCCGCGGCCGAGGAGATCTCCTCCTGGAACGCGAAGAGCGCCTCGCCGAGCGCGGCCATCTGGTCCCGGTCGATCGAGTCGGCCTCGGCCAACCGACGCCACGCCACGGCGGCCGACGTGCGCATACCGGTGTGCAGGCACTCCAGGCCGCGTCCCTGCCGGGCCTCACCCGCCCCGAACGCGCGGAAGGTCCGCTCGATGGCGCCGGTGCGCTCGGCCGCGGTGGGGTCCTCGCCGTCTCCGGGGCGTGGGGCCTGCCCGCCCTCCTCGATCCGGTCCAGGAAGGCGTGCACGGCGGCCCCGATCACCGCCCGGACTGATTCCACGTGTGGGGGTTCCAACGCCTGGGCGTGGGCCTCGGCCCGTCGCCGGATGGCCTCCACGGCCTCCTCGGTCAGGTGCGGCACCAGGGGGCGGAGCCTGGCTCCCAGGGCCGGGGGAAGGCCCGCGACGAGGGTGCCGCGGGCACCGTCCCGTAGTCGGTACGACATGTCACCTCCGGCGCGGGCGCACGGCGGTGCGGCTCCGCACGCGCCCCGTGCGCGCTCCGAACCGCTGGTGGCACGCCCGCGCGTGCTCTGTGCGCCAGTGGATACCGTGATGCCGGTCAACCTCCTCCATATGACCAGAGGCCGTCCGGGGGGACAAGACCCGGTCCTTGCGAGGGGCGGGTCCCCTCAGGCGGACCCGGCGCCGTCGGGCCCAGTCAGCCCGGACGATCTCGCCGCCGTGTGGCCCCACCACCGTCAGTAGGTCGCCCTCCCGGGCCGTGGTGGAATCGGGCGCCGCATGTCCCGGTCTCCCCGCCGCGGTTCTCGGTGTCTCAGGTGCGGTCGGTGGCCTCGGTGTACCTCCGGTGGTACTCCTCACCGATCTCCCTCAGGACGCGGCCGATCCGCTCGTAGGCCTCGTGGTCGAGATTGGCGAGGCTGATCCGCACGGACCACTCCGGGCCGTCGAAGCCGCCGCCGTTGAGCAGCACCACCCCGTCCTCCCGGGCCAGGCGCAGGACCGGGTCCACCGGTTCGTGGTTCGAGCGCGTCCATTCGGCGAACTCGGCGCCCCAGTGGCGTTCGGCCCAGGACAGCAGGTCGAGTTCGACGTAGTAGCCCGCGCGACGTGTGTCGGTGGGCAGGGGCACGCCCAGCCCCTCGGACAGCGCGGCGAGCCGCCGGTCCAGCACGCTCATGACCGGTGCGTGGTACTCCTCGTCGGCGTGGGTGAGGGCGAAGAGGGCGAACAGCGCCATCTGCACCTGTTGGGGCGTGGACAGTCCGGCGGTGTGGTTCAGCGCCACGGACCGACTGTCGGCCACCATGCGGTCGATGAACCGCATCCCCGGCACGTCCAGCGACAACGAGGCGTAGCGCCGACGGACCGCCTCGGTGTCCTCCCCGTCCAAACGGGCGATCAGGTCGTCCACGACGTTGTCCGGTTGGAGGGCCACCACCCCCAGCCGCCAGCCGGTCGCACCGAAGTACTTCGAGAACGAGTACACGCCGAGGGTGTTGCGCGGGCACACCTCCATCAGAGAGGTGAAGCCGCGCACGAACGTGCCGTACACGTCGTCCGTGACGATCACCAGGTCGCGGTTGCGCCGCTCCACGATGTCGCGAACGCGTTCCAGGGAGTGCTCGGACAACGCCACCGAGGGCGGGTTGCTCGGGTTGACCAGGCACACCAGGCGCACCGAGGGGTCGGCCAGCTTCTCCAGCTCGGCGTCCTCGTAGTCCCAAGTGTGGAAGTCGCTCTCGGTGCCCCGCGAGGCGCTGACCTCCACGACGTCGAAGTCGTAGCGGTCCAGGCGGGGGATCTCCAGGTAGGGGGCGAAGATCGGTGTCATCAGCGCGATCCTGTCGCCCCGGCGCAGGACACGGTTCGCCTGGAGGGAGTCGAAGACGTAGCACATGGCCGCGGTGCCGCCCTCGACCGCGAACAGGTCGTAGGGGGTCTCGGGGGCGTGGTCGCCCATCGCCCGGACCAGGTACTCGTGCACCGACTCGGCCACGAACGGCAGGATGCGGTCGGGCACGGGGTAGTTGTCACCGATGACGCCGTCGACCAGTTCGTGCAGGACCTCGTCGCGGCGGTGCGGTTCCACCCGGTTGAGGACGCGGCGGAGCAGGTCGGCTCCGGGCTCGCCCGCGTTCTGGTCGAGGAACAGGGAGAAGCGCTCGCCGACGCCCTCGGAGGCGGGCATCCCCGCGACGGCGGGCCACTCGTTCCAGGTGCGGCGGGACTCCAGGACGGCGAACCTGCCGAGCAGGAAGAACGCCTCACGGGGCGGGGCGGCGGTCCAGTTCGGGTTCCCGCGTCCGGCGTTGAGCATGGCGTGGGCGCTCTTGCGCGAGGAGTCCCCCGCCAGGTCCATCAGATGTTCCCTGAGCTCGAAGGGGCTCAGCCGCTCCAGTCCGCGTTGGGCCGCGCGGTCGTCGTCGAGGTTGGTCATCGGACCCTTCCGGTAGGTCGCCCGGTGTGACGCGCGTCTTCGTGGAGTGCGCGCCCGAGGGGTGCCCCGGGCCGGGTCAAGCCGAACCGAACCCGGACCCATGCTTTGCCTGGTCAGAGGTGTGCCGGAGGGCCAAAGGCGGACACACGTAGTCATCGATCAGGTGAATGCGGTAACAATGGTGCGTCCCGGATACACCGACGGTGCTCACCCTCACCGAAACCCGCCGTCGGCCGTCCCAGTCCGTTCACGGAAGGCGACCCCCCATGCGACGCACCCTGCTGTGTGCTGCCCTGCCCCTGTTCCTCGCGCTCACCGCCTGCTCGGGAGGGGACGAAGCCCCCGCCGAGGAGACCGCGGAGGAGGCGGCGGGCGCCCAGGGCGGTTCCGAACCCAGCGAGGAGGACGCCGCCGAGGCCACCGAGGCCGCCCGCACCGTGGCGGAGGGGTTCGTGGCCGCGCTCGTGGTCGACGACGGCGAGCTGGCCTGCACCTTCGCCGACGAGAGCGCCCAGGCGGCGATCATCGGCGAGGGCGAGGACGGACAGGACTGCGTGGAGGCCTTCCCCGCCTACGCCGCGGGGCTGCCCGACGCGGACGGCATCGAGGTCGGCGAGGTCACCGTGAGCACCGACCTGAACGGGGACACCCTGGTCGCCAGCGTCGAGATGGTCCACGCGGAGGAGACCCTGGGCTCCCTGGAGGTGCGTGAGGTCTCCCCCGACGAGTGGCGCGCCACCCGCCTGCCCGGCACCACCCTCGGCGGCGCATAGCGCACCCCCGGCGCCCCGTGCGGTGTCGGCCACGGGCCGGGGTGAGGGGACGAACACCCCTTGTGCCCGGGCCGTCGAGGCCCCGACCCTCCGGGCTCTGGGAGAGTGGTCGACCAAGGGGCGAGGCACGACCGCGCGCCCCGTGGCACACATCGAAGGAGATGCGGGATGATCCTGATCGTCGTCAAGTTCCGGACCAAGCCGGAGGCCGTGGACGGCTTCCTCGACGCGGTCGCCGACTTCACCGCGGCCACCCGCGCCGAGCCCGGCAACCTGTGGTTCGAGTGGTCCCGCAGCGTCGAGCGCGACAACGTGTTCGTGCTCATCGAGGCGTTCAAGGACGGTGCCGCCGAGGCCCACGTCAACAGCGACCACTTCCGTGCCGGGCTGGCCTCGATGAAGCCGCTGTTGAAGGAGACCCCGCTGATCGTCAGCCGCGTGGTCGACGGCGAGGGCTGGGACCGGATGGGCGAGCTCACGATCGACGAGTAACGGCGGCACGGGCACATCGGCTGGACGGAAGGGGAACGGAAGTTTGGGCACGTACGTGGCGGACGACGACCGGTACGACTCTCTGGAGTACCGGACCTGCGGCAGGAGCGGGCTGAACCTGCCGAGACTGTCACTGGGACTGTGGCAGAACTTCGGTGACGACCGGGACCTGGAGGGGCAGCGCCGCATCCTGTGCCGCGCCTTCGACCTCGGGGTCTTCCACTTCGACCTGGCCAACAACTACGGTCCGCCGCCGGGCAGCGCCGAGGTCAACCTCGGCCGCGCCCTGGCGAAGGACCTCGGTCCCTACCGCGACGAGTTGGTGATCACCACCAAGGCCGGGTGGGTGATGGGGCCGGGGCCGCACCAGCGGGGCGGTTCACGCAAGTACCTGCTGTCCTCGCTGGACCGCTCTCTGGCCCGGATGGGCCTGGACTACGTGGACGTCTTCTACAGCCACCGGCCGGACCCGGACACCCCGCTGGAGGAGACCATGCTGGCCCTCCACCACGCGGTGGTGTCCGGGCGGGCCCTGTACGCGGGGATCTCCTCCTACGGGCCGTCGCTGACCCGGCGCGCGGCGGCGATCATGCGCGACCTCGGTACGCCGCTGGTCGTCCACCAGCCCTCGTACTCGATGCTCAACCGCTGGGTCGAGGACGGCCTTCTGGAGGCCGCCGCGGACGAGGGCATGGGCGTGGTCGCCTTCTCACCCCTGGCCCAGGGGCTGCTCACCTCCCGGTACCTGGGTGGTGAGGTGCCCTCGGACTCCCGGGCGGGTGTGGGGCGGCCCAGTTGGCGGGAGAACATGCTCACCGAGGAGGTACTCGGCCGGGCCCGGGCGCTCAACCAGATCGCCGCCGAGCGCGGTCAGACTCTCGCTCAGATGGCGATCTCCTGGGTCCTGCGGGACCAGGGGCCGCGCACCGTCACCACGGCGCTGGTCGGCGCCTCGAGCGTGGAGCAGCTGGAACAGAACCTCCGTGCGGTGGACAACACGGACTTCTCCGCTGAGGAACTACGCGACATCGACCGCTGGGCGGTCGACTCCGACGTCAACATCTGGTGGGGCGCCACCGCCTCCAAGGAGTAGCTCCCCACCGGATCGGTGCCCCGAGGCGTACGGGGCCGGGGATCCGGGGCCTACCGGTCCTCTCCGGTCCGGCCCCGGTCCTCGTCCTCATCGGTCCGACCGTCGGGGACCTGGTCCCAGTAGTCGGGTGAGCGGACGGCCTTCTCCGCCTGGCGCTGGACGATCCTGAAGATCGCCAGCACCAGGAAGATGATCGCGACGGGTACGGCGATGCTGATCAGGACGCCCAGTGCGGGCCATGCGAACACCGGCCTCACCTCCTCATCCCTCAGCCTCCCCGCTCACCTGCGGGTTCACCCGTGTGTCAGCGGATCGGCAGGCCGGTGACGGTGCGGCCGATGATGAGCTTCTGGATCTCGCTGGCGCCCTCGAAGATGGTGAAGATGGAGGCGTCGCGGTGCCAGCGTTCCACCGGGTAGTCCCGCGTGTAGCCGTTGCCGCCCAGGATGCGCAGGGCGTTCTGGGTCACGAAGGTGGCCGTCTCGGAGGCGTGGAGCTTGCTCATGGAGCCCTCGGCGTTGGTGAAGTCCTTGCCGTTGCGGGCCATCCACGCGGCTCGCCACACCAGCAACCGGGCGGCGTCGATGCGGGTGGCCATGTCCGCGAGGAGGAAGGCCACTCCCTGGTTGTCGCCGATCGGCCTGCCGAACTGCTCGCGCTGGACTGAGTAGTCACGGGCGTACTCGTAGGCGGCCCGGGCGCAGCCCACCGCCATCGCGCCCACGGTGGGCCGGGTCGCCTCGAAGGTCTTCATGGCGGCCTGGCCCTTGGAGCGTTTGCCCTCCTTGGCTCGGGCGATGCGCTCGTCGAACCTGTCCTTGCCGCCGATCAGGCAGGAGCCGGGGACGCGGACGTCGTCGAGGACGACCTCGGCGGTGTGGGAGGCGCGGATGCCGTGCTTGGCGAACTTCTGGCCCTGGGAGAGGCCGGGGGTGTTGGGCGGGATGATGAACGAGGCCTGGCCGCGTGAGCCGAGTTCGGGTTCCACGGAGGCGATCACCACGTGCACGTGGGCGATGCCGCCGTTGGTGGCCCAGGTCTTGACGCCGTTGATCACCCACTCGTCCCTGGCCTGGTCGTAGACGGCGCGGGTGCGGATGGCGGAGACGTCCGAACCGGCGTCGGGCTCGGACGCGCAGAACGCGGCGAGCCTGACGTCGTCCGGAGTGCCGAACATCTGCGGGGCCCACTCGCCGATCTGCTCGGGGGTGCCGGTCGTGCTCAGCGAGGCGGCGGCCAGGCCGGTGCCCATGATGGACAGGCCGATGCCGGAGTCGCCCCAGAACAGCTCCTCGATGGTGACGGCCATGCCCAGGCCGCTCTCCTCGAAGGCCTGGGTGGCGAAGAAGTCCAGGGAGTAGAGCCCGATCCTGGCGGCCTCCTGGATGATCGGCCAGGGGGTCTCCTCCCGCTCGTCCCACTCGGCGCCCGCGGGGCGGATGACGTCCCTGGCGAATCCGTGGGCCCAGTCCCGGACGTCGCTGATCTCTTCGGGAAGCTGGAGGGAGAAGTCGGGCATGGGTGGCTCCTTGGGGGTCACGCGGGGACGCGGGGGTGGGACATCAGGGTGTTACCGGTGGTTACCCTAGTGAACATTACCCATCAGTAGCATTCGGGGCGTTGAGGGATTCGGGCGGCGGAGGTCAGCGGGTCGTCGGATCACCCCTGGTCCGGGCCGCTCCTTTCGCTGGAAAGCGCCCACGGGAAACCCTTTCCGAGGAAAGGCGGAATGCTAGGCTCGTGTGTGTTCTGGATCACAAAGTAGAGGAAGCTGCCCCCCAGGAGCACAGATGACCTCCGCCCCCGGCACCGAGGACGATCCCACGAACCGCACTCTCCCCGAACTCCTCCTGCGCAACGCGCGCGAGCACCCCGGTCTCCCCGCCCTGTCCTGGCGTGAGCCCGGCGCCACCACCTGGTCCACTCTCACCTGGGAGCAGGCCCGCGAGACCGTGTCCGCCCTCGCCGAGGGGTACGCGGCACTCGGCGTCCGACCCGGCGACCACGTCCTGCTCATGATGGGCAACCGGCCCGAACACTGGCTCTCCGACCTCGCCCTGGTCCACGCCGGGGCCGTACCCACCACCGTCTACTCCACCGCGGCCCCCGAGCAGATCGGCTACGTCTGCCGCCACAGCCGCGCCCGCCTGGCCGTGGTGGAGGACCCCGACGTCGCCGCCCACTGGGAGAAGCTCCTCGACGACCCCGGCACCGCCTTGGAGACCCTCGTGGTGCTGGACCGGCCCGACCCCGGGCGCGGCCACACCCCCTACGACGGACTGACCGACTCCGTTCCCTCGGGCGCCTTCGAGCGGTGGCGCGACCTCACACCCGACCACCTGGTCACCGTCGTCTACACCTCCGGCACCACCGGTGACCCCAAGGGGGCCGCCATCACCCACCGGCAGGTCCTCGCCCAGGCCACCGCCCTCGACGCCGCCGTCGACCTGCCCGACCACCCCAGCCACGTCTGCTACCTCCCGCTGGCCCACATCGCGGAACGGCTGCTCAGCGTCTACCTGCCGCTCGTTCGCGTCTCGCACGTGTGGATGTGCGCCGACCCCGCCGCCCTCGCCGGGGCCCTGCCCGAGATCAGACCCCCGCACTTCGTGGGGGTGCCGCGCGTGTGGGAGAAGCTCGCCACCGGCGTGCGGGCCTCCCTAGCCGCCCTGCCCGAGGAGATCCGCGCCGTCATCGACGCCGCGCGGGAGGTCGCCAGCGACTACCACGGGCGGCGGGCACGCGGAGAGGAGGTCCCCGTCGACCTGGAGGAGAGGTACCGGGACGCGTACGCCTCCGTGCTCACCCCGATCCTGGAGCGGCTGGGCCTGGACCGGCTGCGCCTGGCCTCCAGCGCCTCGGCGCCCATGCCCGTGGACGTACTGCGCTTCTGGGCCTCCCTGGGCGTGGCCGTAATGGACGTGTGGGGACTCACCGAGTCCGTGGGTGTGGCCACCCTCAACACCCCGCAGATCGGCCGCAACCGACTCGGCTCCGTGGGGCGTCCCGTCCAGGGCGTCCAGGTGCGGTTGGCCGACGACGGCGAGGTGTTCCTGCGCGGACGCTCGGTCTTCGAGGGCTACCTCCGGCCGGACGGTTCCGTCAGCCCCGCCACGGACGACGAGGGCTGGTTCGCCACCGGGGACGTGGGTCGGATCGACGAGGACGGCTTCCTGTGGATCACCGACCGCAAGAAGGAGATCATCGTGACCTCGGGAGGGAAGAACGTCCCGCCCGTCCTGGTGGAGAACACCCTCAAGGAGCACCCGCTGGTGGGCCAGGCCCTCGTTCACGGCGACGGACGCCCCTACCTGGTGGCGCTGCTCGTCCTCGACCCCGAGATGGTGGTGGCGTGGGCCCGCGAACACGGGATCGACACCGGGGGCGCGGTACCCGCCGAGCACCCGGAGGTGGTGGCGGAGGTCGAACGCGCGGTAGCGGCGGCCAACACCCGGCTCAGCCGTCCCGAACAGGTCAAGCGCCACCGTCTGCTGTCGGGGGAGTGGGGGCCGGGGACGGGTGAGCTGACTCCCTCGCTCAAGCTCCGCCGCCGCGTCGTCGAGAACCGCTACGCCGAGGAACTGGCCGCCCTCTACCGGGACTGAACCGGGATCCGCCCGGTGCGGGCCCGCGCTGGAGGGCCCCGCCCCGGGCGGCCCCCGCGCTGGGCGGCGTCAGGCGGTCAGCGCCGGGGCCAGCCGGGCGAGCGTGGCGAGCAGGCCGGACTCTCCGGGGAGCGGCTGCACCACCACGTGGTCGGCGCCGGCGTCCAGGTGCGCTCGCAGCACCGCCGCGGTCCGGTCCGCGTCGCCCTGCGCGACGAGGTCGTCGATCAGCGCGTCACTGCCGCCGTCGGCGAGGTCCAGCACCGTGTACCCCAACCGCTCCAGGTTGGCCGCGTAGTTGCGCATGCCCAGATAGAACGACATCCCCCGGCGGGCCTCCTCCCGGGTTCGCGCGGGGTCGGAGCCCAGGACCAGCTTGTGCTCGGTGGCCAGCAGCGGTCCGTCGCCGAGCACGCCGCGCGCGAACCGCGTGTGCGCCGGGGTGACCAGGTACGGGTGCGCGCCCGCCGCCCGCTCGGCGCTGAGGCCGAGCATCCTCGGGCCCAGCGCCGCCAGCACCCTGCGGTCGGCGGGTACACCACCGCGGTCCAGCACGTCCAGATAGTCCCGCATCCCCTGGAGCGGGCGGACCGCCTCCGGGCCGTTGAGCTCCCGGTGCCCGGCCCCGAGACCCAGCAGGAACCGTCCCGGGTAGGCCGACTCCAGCCGTGCGAAGGAGTCGGCGACCTCCTCGGCGGAGGACGCCCAGATGTTGACGATCCCCGTGGCCACCGCCAGCCGCGACGTCGCCGCCAGGGCCGTGGCCACCGGCTCCAGGTCGGCCGGGGCGGATCCGCCCAGCCACACGGCGCCGAATCCCAGGCGCTCGATCTCGGCGGCGACGTCCTCGTCGAGGTTCTGGTGGCTCAGCCAGACGCCGTACCTGCCCAGGTCGACCGGTGTCGCGTTCAGACCCATGGATACTCCTCGGTGAACTCGGTGATCCCCGTGCCCGTGGGGCGGTGCCGCCACCAACCTACGGCGGCGTGGCCCGGAGGTCGCGGATCGGCGCTCCGCCCGCCAGTCGGGGCCGCGACGTATCCTGCGGGGGCGGGCCCCCACCCCGGAGGCTGCTTCTCCTCTGACCCCCTGGAGACGGCGAGATGAGCGTGCACCTGTTCCCGGCCGACGACCTCGACCTGGTCGTCACGGTCCAACAGGACTACGAGAGTGACACCCCCATGGGCACCCACCACCTGACCCCGGGGGAGACCCGGACCTTCGGGCGCGGCGGCCGGGACCGGGACGTGGACATGAGGCTCGGAGCCGGAGACCGGGCCGTGCACCGGCACGCCGGGGACATCACCTCCCACGGGGACCACTGGAGGATCAGCAACCTCAGCCCCAACAAGTCCTACATCGTGGAGAACACGGAGCGGTTGGCCGGGTACGTGCAGGTCCAGCCGAACACCCACGGCATGGTGGTGCCCTTCGAGACCTCCCGGGTGCGTGTCCCGGGAGCGACGGGGGAGCACAGCTTCCTGGTGATGGCCCCGGCCGCGTGCAGCGCCGTCCTCTCCCCGGGCTCCCCGGGCACGGCCGAGGACGACTGGGCGGACTCCGCAGGGGAGCGCACCGAGGCCAACAGCTTCCGCATGGACCGGTGGCACACCTACTACCGGGTCCTGGTCGCCCTCTGCGAACCCCGGCTGCGCGGCCTCACCCCGCCGGTGCCGACCCAGAACCAGGTGGCCCAGCGCCTGGGTATCGGTACCGCGGCCGTGAACGCCCAGGTCAACTACCTTCTCAAGGACAAGTTCAAGGTCGAACTGGAGGGTGGGGGACAGGGCCAGGGCTGGCGGTCCCAGGCCCTCATCGACAAGGCCCTCCACTTCGGGGTGGTCACCGAACGCGACCTGCGGCTCCTCGACGAGGACCAGGGCGGTCCCAGGTCCCCGGCGTAGCGCGGCCGCCCCGGGGGCCGCAACGGCGGACGCGGGCCCACGGGACGGCTCAGCCGGGATCGCGCCCCCGGCTCAGGTGCCGCTGCACCAGCACCACGGTGATCAGGAACAGACCGCTGACCACCTCCTGGAACGCCGAGGTCAGGGAACCCACCGCGTTGATGACGTTCTGGATGACCCCCAGCAGCAGGACCCCCACCAGGGTGCTGCCGACGAACCCGTAGCCGCCGGTCAGCAGGGTCCCGCCGATCACCACCGCCGAGATCGCCTGGAGTTCGGTGCCGATCCCGAAGATCGTCACCCCCGACCCCAGCCACACCGCGTTCAGCGCCCCCGCCGTGCCCGCGCACAGCCCCGAGAACGTGTACACGGCGATCCGGGTCCGGGCCACCGGCACACCCATCAGCGCGGCGGTCCGCTCGTTGCCGCCCACCGCGTACACGTGCTGGCCGACCGTGGTCCGGCGCAGCACCAGACCGCCGACCGCGAAGGCCCCCAGCACGAGCAGGAACGGATACCCGAGCACTCCGAACAGCTTCCCGTGCACCAGCGCCGACAGCGCCAGCCCGTCCGGGACCAGGTAGGTCGTGTTGCCCTCGTCGGACACCGACAGCATCAGCCCCCACGCGCCCAGCATGGTCGCCAGGGTGGTGATGAAGGGGGCCAAACGCGCCCGGGCGATCAACACCCCGTTGAGCAGCCCGATCAGACCGCACACCGCCAGCGGCACCGCCATCAGCGCCAGGCCCCCGTACTGGGAGGCCCATGCGGCCAGCACCCCGCCGAGCGCGAACACCGTGCCCACCGAGAGGTCGATCCCACCGGTGATGATCACGAACGTCATGCCGAGCGCGATGATCGCCAGGAACGACGCGCTCACGGCGATCCGGTTCAGGTTGCCCAGGGCCAGGAACCCTTCCAGGCTCACCCCGGCCACCGCCACCACCAGCAACAACACCACCAGGGCGCCGTGCCGGGCGGCCAGCTCACGCCAGGGCACTCCCGGGGCGGGCCGCCCCAGACCGCCGACGCGTGTTCCCTCCACGGTGGTACTCATGTCCTCCCCCGATCCCGGGCCAGGTAGACGGCGCCGATGATCACGGCCGTCTGCGCCATCTGCGTCCACGACGGAGGCAGGTCGTGCCTGATGAGCGTGGCCACGAGCAGCTGCATCAGCACCGCCCCGGCCACCGTCCCGGCGATCCGCACCCGCCCGCCGGTCAGCGGGGTACCGCCGACCACCACTGCGGTGATCGCCGACAGTTCGATCAGCACGCCCACCGAGTTCGGGTCGGCTGCCTGCAACCTGGCGGTCACCAGGACTCCGGCCACCGCCGCCAGGGCGCCGCTCAGCGCGTACACGCCGAGCAGCACCCGGCGCACCGGCAGCCCGGAGAGCTCGGCCGCGCGCCGGTTACCGCCCACCGCCACGAGGCGTCGGCCGAACACGCTCCGGCGCACCAGGAACGCCACCGCCGCCACGAGCAGCGCAGCGATCCACACCACGTAGGGCACGGCCAGGAACGACCCCGAACCCAGTTCCCTCAGGTCCGGGTTGCGCACGCCGTCCAACTGCGGGAGCAGAACCAGGGCCAGCCCCCGGCCGCCGATCATCATCGCCAGGGTCACGATGATCGCCTGCAACCCGGCGAAGGCCACCAGCACACCGTTGGCCGCCCCGGCCAGGGCGCCCACGCCCACCGCCACCAGCACGGCCACCAGCGGCCCGTACCCCAGGTACAGCGAGATCATCGCGGCGGACAGCGCCATCACCGAGCCCACGCTGAGGTCGATGCCGCCGGTCGCGATCACCAGCGCCATCCCGAGAGCGACGATCAGCACCGGGGCGACCTGCACGGCCTGCGTGCGGAAGTTCTCGAAGGACAGGAAGTTGGGTGTGAACACCACGTTGAACACCACGACCAGAGCCACACCCACGTACACGCCGTAGTCCCGCATCCACAGCAGGACCCGTTCGCGGTCCACCCGGGGTCGCCCGCGCAGGGAGAGGCTCACCGTTCCTCACCGCCCCGCGCGATGGCGGCCAGCAGTGAGTCCTCGGTGACCTCGTCGCCGACCAGCTCACCCACCACCGCGCCGTCCCTGAGCACCACCACCCGGTCCGCGCCCTCCACCAGTTCCTCCAGGTCCGAGGAGACCAGCAGCACGCCCAGACCCTCCTCGGCCAGTTCGTCCACCAACCGCTGCACCTCCGCCTTGGCGCCCACGTCGATCCCGCGCGTGGGCTCGTCGAGCAGAAGCACTCTGGGGTTCAACGCCAACCACCGGGCCAGCAGCACCTTCTGCTGGTTGCCGCCGGACAGCTCCTCCACCTTCTGGTACGGGCCCACCGCCTTGATCCGCAGGCGCTCCATGAACCGTTCCACCACCCGGTCGATCGCCCGCTCGGAGACCAGCCCGAACCGGCTCAGGCCGGGCATGGCCGCGAGCGCGATGTTCTCCCGGATCGACAGACCCGGCACGACGCCCTCGTGCTTGCGGTCCTCCGGCAGGAGACTCACCCCCGCTCGGATGGCGGCCGCCGTCGAGCCCGTCCGCAACGGGACGCCCACCACCGACACACGCCCCGCGTCCAACGGCAGCGCGCCCGCGATCGCCTTCGCGGTCTCGGTGCGGCCCGACCCCAACAGCCCGCCGAGCCCCACGACCTCGCCCGGCCGGACGGTCAGGGACACCTCGTGGAGCCGGTGCCGGGCGCTCAGCCCCTCGGCCTCCAGCGCGGGGGTTCCCGACCACGCATCGCGGTCGCCGGAGAACGTGGTGGCGCCCTCGCGTCGCACCCGCTCCATGTCCCGGCCCAGCATCAGCGAGACCAGCCGCAGCCGCTCCAGCCCGGCCATCGCGCCCCGGTGCACCAGGCGACCGTCCCGCAGCACCGTCACCCGGTCGCACACCCGGTACAACTCGTCCAAGCGGTGGCTCACGTAGACCACCGCCACGCCGTCCTCGCGCAGCCGTTCGATCGCTCCGAACAGCGTCTCCACCTCGCGCGGCTCCAGCGACGACGTCGGCTCGTCCATGATCACCACGCGGGCCCGCGCCGACACAGCCCGGGCCAGCGCCACCATCTGCCGGGCACCCATGGACAGGCTCCCCAGCGGACGGCGCACGTCCACGTCCACGCCGTAGTCCCCGAGAGTCCGGGCGGCCTCGCGGTGCATCCGCGCGAAGTCGATCAGCCCGAACCGCCTCGGCTCGCGCCCCAGGTACAGGTTGCGGGCCACGCTCAGCAGCGGCAGGAGGTCGACCTCCTGGTAGATCGTGGCGATCCCGTCCCGCTGGGCGTGCAGGGGAGTGGCGAACCTGGCGGGCTCCCCGTGGTGGCGCAGCTCGCCCCCGTCTGGCTGGTACACCCCCGTCAGCACCTTGATCAGGGTGGACTTGCCCGCGCCGTTCTCGCCGACGAGCGCGTGCACCTCGCCCGGCAGCAGCTCGAAGTCCACCCCGTCCAACGCCAGGACGCCCGGGAACCGCTTGGTCAGCCCACGGGTGTCCAGGACCGGAACGGTCACCGTCCCACCCCCTCAGTGCGCGGGGGCGCCCCGCCCGAGGCGCGATCGGAACCCCTAGTAGGCATGGGGCAGCTCCTCCTCGGCGTTGTCCGCGTCGTACTCGCGATCGGTGATGATCAGCTGCGTGCCGACGTCCTCACCGGCGCCGAAGGCCGAGGCCGCCTCGAAGGCCAGCGGGCCAAAGCGCGGGTTCGACTCCACGACCGCCGCGATCCAGCCGTCGACGATGTACTCCACCGCCGCCTGGGTGCCGTCCACGGTCACGATCCGGACGTCGCCGGGCGCCTTGCCCGCGCCGTTGAGCGCGGTGACCGCCCCGATGCCCATCTCGTCGTTCTGCGCGTAGATCCCGGAGATGTCGGGCTGCGACTGGATGAGCTGCTCGGTCACCGACTGCCCGCCCTCGCGGGTGAAGTCGCCGGACTGTTGGAAGACGATCTCGATCCCCGGGGCCTCGGCCTCGATCCGCTCCAGGAAGCCGCTGGTGCGGTCGGTGGTCACGTTGTTGCCGGGCGCGCCCAGCAGGATGGCCACCTCGCCCTCGCCGCCCAGCACGTCGATCATCTGGTCGGCGGCGCGACGGCCCTGCTCCACGAAGTCGGACCCGATGAAGGTCACGTAGTCCTCGCAGGCGGTGCCGTTGATGGGCCGGTCGATGGTGATGATCGGGATCGCGTCGGCGCGCGCCTGGTCAAGGACGGGCTTCCAACCGTCGGAGTTGAGCGGCGCGATGATCAGCACCTCCGCGCCCTGGGACATGAGGTCCTGGACGTCGCTGATCTGCTGCGAGAAGTCGGACTGGGCGTTGGAGGTGATGAGTTCGACGCCCCGGTCCGCGGCCTCGTCCTTGATGGACTGCGTCTCGGTGATGCGGAAGGGGTTGGACTCGGCCTCGGACTGGGAGAAACCGACCTTCTTGTCGGCGAGGTCGAAGGGCTCGATCCCGTGGCCCTGCGCGTTGCAGGTCTGGCCGCCGCTGGCCGCCTCGTCCAGGACCTGGGCCTGGCCCTCGGTGTCCCCGGCGGCGGCGTTCCCCGCCGCGACGTCGTCCTCGCCCCGGGCGCAGCCGGTGGCCGCCAGGGTCAGGGCCGCGCCCACTGCGGCGGTGGCCAGCAGGACCCGACGGGGTCGGGAGAGCGCTCCCGCACCGGTGTGGTGGGTGTGGTGTTCGATCATGTCCGGTCTCCGCCCGGGTTGAGGGGAAGCCGACTGGGGGAGCCGGCACAGGGGTGCGGGAGGGGCGGGGCGCCGGGTCGGGGGCGCCCCGCTGAGGGATGTGGTCAGTCACGGGATCCGAGGGTCACCGGGGGCGACGGCTCAGGGTGACCAGGGCGTCTCCACCGACCACGAGGTGTCGTGGTCGTAGTGCTCGGCGGTGTCGTGGTCCTCGCCGACGGTCCCCGCTCCGGACAGCCAGAGCTCGGAGTCGTGGTGGCGCAGGTACCGGTCCGGGTAGTTGTAGGAGCGCAGCGAGATCCCCTCGCCGCTCAGTCCGGGCACGGCGCACCAGGTGGCGTCCTGGTCGAACAGGCCGGAGCCGTCCGCGGGCTCCCTGCTCACCCGCGACGCCTTGTGCCGCAGGTACTCGCCCGGATGGTCCACCGACTCAAGCGTCAGGCACTGGTCGTCGGCCAGGCCGGGCACGAACCGCCAGGTGGCGGCGGACCTGTCGGTCTCGGAGCTGTCGCCGTCCACCGGGGTGGTGACGCCGAGTCCGCCCTCGTGGGCCAGGTAGCGGTCCTCGTGGCCGGGGGTGGTGACCCGCAGCGACAGGTTCTCCTCCACGGGCAAGTCCGCGACACCGCCGACCGGCTCCCCGGCCAGCAGTTGCTCGTGCGCTCCGGCGACGACCTCGGGGTCGACCTTGAGCACCCGGCGGTCGTAGGTCCAGAACCCGTTGAGCTCGGTCTCCACGTCGGTGATCTCGGTGTAGATCGCCGCCGACAGACCGTGGGTGCGCTCCAGCCGCTGCACGCCCGCCATCAGGCCGACGTAGCGGGTGGCCAGGGAGTGGCCGTCGCTGATGTCCTCGTAGCCGAAGCCGTCGCCGGGGCTCCACTCGTGGCCCTCCACCGGGAGGTTGTAGCCGCCGAACTCGCCCAGCACCGAGATCCGCTCGTCCTCCGCGGGAGCGGGATCACCGGGGCCGACGTAGATGTGGGAGTCGACGATGTCGCCGTTGCCGGTGTCGTGCCATCCGGAGGCGCCGGTGACCAGGCGCGAGGGGTCGGACGCCTTGACCTCGTCGGTGAGACGGGCGTCGTCGTCGTACTGGCCCCAGCCCTCGTTGAACACGATCCAGTTCACGATGGACGGGAAGCTGCGGTGCTCGTCCACCAGGGCGTGCAGCTCGGACTCGAACTGGTCGCGTCCCGCCTGGCTCGGGTCACCCGACATCGACGGCATGTCCTGCATGACCATCACGCCGAGCCGGTCGGCCCAGTAGTACCAGCGGTCCGGCTCCACCTTCACGTGCTTGCGGATGGTGTTGAAGCCGAGTTCCTTGTGCGACTCGATGTCGAAGCGCAGGGCCTCGTCGGTGGGCGCGGTGGAGATGCCGTCCGGCCAGTAGCCCTGGTCGAGCGTGCCCACCTGGAACACGTACTCGCCGTTGAGGAGCGGGCGCAGGACCCCGTCCACCTCACCGGTCTCGATGGAGCGCATCCCGGTGTAG
Source organism: Nocardiopsis sp. SBT366 (assembly GCF_001083815.1). Lineage (NCBI taxonomy): Bacteria > Bacillati > Actinomycetota > Actinomycetes > Streptosporangiales > Nocardiopsidaceae > Nocardiopsis > Nocardiopsis sp. SBT366. Next base: position 23,044 of record NZ_LAVM01000059.1, read on the forward strand.
CCCGCGACCTCGTCGTGGACCTGCGCGCCGTCGTTGGAGGTGAGGGTGACGTCCACGTCGTACAGATAGGGGTCGTCCGGACTCCAGAGGCGGGCGTCCGGGACCGGCACGGCGATGGCGGAGCCGGGGGCACCGGTGGCCGAGCCGACCTCGGCGCCCTCGTCGTCCAGGACGGTGACGGTGGCCGCGGCGTCCTCGGCGCCGGTCGCGTTCACCACCACCTCGACCTGTTCACCGGGCACGTCCGGGGTGATGTCCAGCCGGGTGATGTGGGCCTCGGAGACCGGTTCCATCCACACCGTCTGCCAGATGCCGGTGAAGGTCGTGTACCAGATGCCGCCGGGTTCCAGCCGCTGTTTGCCGACGGGCTGTTCACCCTCGTCACTGGGGTCGTGGACCCCGACGATGACCTCGTTCTCACCCTCCTGGAGGGCGTCGGTGACGTCGAAGGAGAACTTGTCGAACCCGCCCTTGTGGGAGCCGACGGAGGTGCCGTTCACCCACACCTCGGAGTCCCAGTCCACGGCGCCGAAGTTGAGCAGGACGCGGTCGCCGTCCCAGGAGTCCGGGACCTCCATGGTGCGGCGGTACCAGAGACGGTCGTGGTGCTCCTCCACGCCGGACAGCGCGGACTCCACGGGGTAGGGGACCAGGATCTCGCCGTCCAGGTCGGTGCCGAAGGGCGGCTCCTCGCCGTCCTCGGCCGGGGCCCACTGCCAGAGGCCGTTGAGGTTCTCCCAGTCCTCGCGCACCATCTGCGGGCGCGGGTACTCGGGCAGGGCGTTGTCCGGGGAGACCTCCGAGGTCCAGGGGGTCTCCAGGCGGGGCTCATCCGACGCGGCGGCCGGGAGCGCGGTCAGCGCCGAAGCGGTCAGGAACGCGGCCAGAACGGGGGCGGCCGCGCGGACGGTCGTCCGGCGGGCGGGACTCGGGGACAGGGACGCGGGGGGTTGACGTCTCATGGGGGTTCTCCGTGTCGAGTGGTGCGGGAGGACCTGCACGAGGCAGTGCCACCCCCGCTTTTACAACGTGGGAAACCTGACTTAGCCAAGATGACAGCACGATCAACGAGTCCTGTCCAGACCCTGAAAGGAAACCCGCTGGACATCCGGGGAAACCTCAGGGCCCGACACAGGGGGGAAACCAGCCCGTCAGCAACGCTGGGCAGAGACCGCACCCGTGTTGTATAACGATGTAAAACTCAACGGCCCTGGGTACAGCGGCCCGGAAGGGGAAGCGAGTGGGCATCAGCCTGAAGGACGTCGCGCTACGGGCGGGGGTGTCGGTCAAGACCGTGTCGAACGTCGTCAACGGCTACCGGCACGTCACCCCCGAGACCCGCCAGCGCGTCCAGCGGGTCATCGACGAACTCGGATACCGGCCCAACCTGACCGCCCGCCACCTGCGCAAGGGCAGGACCGGGATGATCGCGCTCGCCCTGCCCGAACTCGGCAACCCCTACTTCGCCGAACTCGCCGACGCCGTCATCGAGTACGCGGGCGGGCTCGACTACATCGTGCTGCTCGACCACACGGGCGGCCGCCGTGACCAGGAGGTCCTCTTCGCCCAGGGCCTGCGCGCCCGGGTGATCGACGGGCTCATCCTCAGCCCCATCGAACTGGAGAACGAGGACCTGCTCGCCCGTGAGAGCGAGGCGCCCCTGGTCCTGCTCGGCGAGCGCGAGTACGACGCCCCCCACGACCACGTCGCCATCGACAACGTCGCCGCCGCCCGCACCGCGGCCGCCCACCTGGTGGAGATCGGCCGGGAGCGGATCGCCTTCCTCGGAGCCCGGCACGGACGGGCGCGCCAGACCGCCCACCTGCGCCTCCAGGGGTGGCGCGAGGTGATGACCGAGCACGGGCGGCCCACCGGCGACGAGTTCGTCGCGGTCACTGACGGCTACGCCCGCGAGGACGGCGCCCAGGCGATGGCCCGCCTCCTGGACTCGGGCGTCCGCCCGGACGCGGTGTTCTGCTACAACGACCTCGTGGCCATAGGGGCCATGCGCACCCTCAGCGAACGCGGCCTGCGCATCCCCGAGGACGTGGCGGTGGTGGGCTTCGACGACATCGAGGACGGCAGGTACGGCGCCACCACCCTGACCACGGTGGCCCCGCACAAGAGGGCCATCGCCCGAGCCGCCACGGAGGCGCTCCTGGAACGCCTGGCCGACGCGGACCGGGCGATCGCGCCCAGGCGCGTGCAGCCGGGCTTCGCCCTCGTGCCCCGGGAGAGCACCGTGGGAAAGCCCTGAGGACCCGACGGAACCGCCCGTACGCGCCCTGGGATCCCGCTGGTTTCTCCCGGTGAGATGCTCCGCCCAACAGGGATGACACTCTGTGCACGCCAGGGCGATCCTTCCCCGCGCTCACCGGGGATGTGGTTCGCCAGCATCCCGCCTCCGAACTCACACCGGGCGCAGGTACGCGGCGGCCCCGGCGCGAACGCGGCGGGTGACCTCGTCGAGCAGGGGTGAACGCAGGTTCCAGCGCTGCCAGTACAGCCGGACCTCCACGGGCCTGCCGGGAGCCAACGGCACCAGCCTCCCGGACGCCAGGCCCTCGGCGCACTGCTGCTCGGGGACCACACCCCAACCCCACCCCAGCAGCACCGCGCGGGCGAAGTCCTCCGAGGCCGGAACGTAGTGGGTCGGGCCCCGGGAACCCTCACCGGTGAGATCGCGCAGGAAGCGGTCCTGGAGGTCGTCCTTGCGGTCGAAGTTCACCATCGGCGCGTCCGGTAGGCGTGCGGGATCGGTGGCGTCGTACCGTTGCGCGAAGTCCGGGGCGCACACCGCCTGGTAGCGCAGTCCTCCCAGGGGTTCCACGGAGCAACCCTGGACCGCCTCCGGGGTGGAGGTCACCGCCGCCATGACCGCGCCCGACCTCAGCAGGCCCGTGGTGTGCTCCTCGTCCTCGCGGTGGAGCTCGAAGACGGCGCCCAACTCCGTCGGGAGCGCCTCCAGGAACCAGGTGGACAGGCTGTCGGCGTTCACGGCCAACGGCACCCGGGTGCGGCCGCCCTCGTGGCCCACGGCCCTGAGCTCGGAGCGCACCTCCTGGTCCAGCAGAAGCACCTGTCTGGCGTGGCGCAGCACCGCGTCGCCCGCCTCGGTCGGCAGGACCGGGTTGGTGCGGCGGACCAGGACCTGGCCCGCGGCCTGCTCCATGGCCCGGACCCGCTGGGACACGGCCGAGGAGGTGACGTGCAGGCGTCGCGCGGCGGCCTCGAAGGTGCCCTCCTCGATGAGGGCGGTCAGGGTGCGCAGATGGTCGAACTGGAAGGGCACCGTACGCTCCTGTCATAAGCATCTCTAAGGGGATCTGAGAAAGTTTAGCTTTACTGCACGGGTTCTCTCCTGGAGGCTTGTCCCGTGAACGAAACCCTTCTCCCCGCACTGATGGGCCTGGGCACCGGACTGGCGCTCATCGTGGCCATCGGTGCCCAGAACGCGTACCTGCTCCGCCTCGGCATCGACGGCCGACACTCCTCCGTGTTGGCCGTGGTGCTGGTCTGCGCGGTATCGGACGCCCTGCTCATCACCGCCGGTGTCGTGGGCATCGGTGGCCTGGTGGAGGCGATGCCCACGGCCATGGTGGTCATCCGCCTGCTCGGCGCGGGCTTCCTCATCGTGTACGGCCTGTTCGCGGCCCACCGTGCCCTGCGGCCTGGGCGGGCCGAGGTCCTGGTCCCCACGGAGAGCGAACCCGCCCGGCCCACTCAGGGTGCGGGGGTCGCGCTGGCGACCCGTTCCACCGGAACCGGAGCGGCGGTGGTCACGGCCCTCGCCCTCACCTGGCTGAACCCGCACGTGTACCTGGACACCGTGTTGTTCCTCGGTTCGGTCGCCAACCAGCAGGTGGGGGAGGCCCGCTGGTGGTGGGCGGGCGGTGCGGTCACCGGAAGCTTCGTGTGGTTCTTCGCCCTGGGCTTCGGTGCCCGGCTGCTCCGCCCGGTCTTCGCCAAGCCCGGGGCCTGGCGGGTGCTCGACGGGATCATCGCACTCGTCATGCTCACCCTGGGTCTGCGCCTTGCCCTGGGCGGCTGACCCGAAGATCGGTAGCCTGCTGGTGAGGGGGAGAGAGGCCCCCGCGCGGGTCCCTTTTGAAGTGTTTGTCTCCGGAGTCTGTTTCTCGACAAGTTGCAGATTTCGCTGGTTCCGCGCTCTGGAACCGCAGGTCAACGAGTCTGCTCCCCGCGCACGCGGGGATGGTCCCCGGCCCGGCGCCGGACACCGGTCAGGCACCGGCTGCTCCCCGCGCACGCGGGGATGGTCCCAGCATCCGGACCGCCTCGGAGAGTTCCTCCGAATGCTCCCCGCGCACGCGGGGATGGTCCCTCCTCCGCGACGTTGATCGCGAACCTGTCGGCGCTGCTCCCCGCGCATGCGGGGCTGGTCCGGCCGAGGCCGTCGCTCCGGCGTCATCGAACCCGTTCCGGAACCGGTGCTCCCCGAGCACGCGGGGAGCACCTGGGCGGCTACGAAGCGACTGCTCGCGTGGGGTTGGGCTTTGAGTGCAGCTTCCACAGGCCCAGGGTGGTCAGGCCCATCACGACCATGGGCACCACGAGCACCGGGCCGGTCACCACTGACACGTCGTCGAGGCGGTCGGCGAGGATCATCGACACCATCAGCACGGTGTTGTTGACGGCATGGACCAGGACGGCCGCTTCCAGGCCGCCGGTGCGCTGTGTCATCAGGGCGAAGCACACCCCGGAGAAGACGTAGGAGGTCAGGGCCCAGGGGTCCAGAGAACCGTGGATCGCACCGAAGGCCAGCGAAGTGACCACCGTGGACACAGCCAGGGAGATCCCAGGGCGTCGGAAGCGTGCCCCCACCGCTCGGAAGAGCAGCCCCCGGAAGAGGTACTCCTCCCCGGCTGACTGGAGGGGGACGACGACGATCGCGACGAGTGCGAGGGCGATGGTCGCCGTCGTGAGCTGGAGTGACCCGAACGGCATGATCAGGTGCAGGACGGCTGTGTAGACGATCCAGACCGGAACCACCACCGTGGCGGCGCGGGCCATGACCCGCCAGCGGAACCGCCCCGCTACCGACGACAGTGTCCCGGGGCGCTCTCGATAGATCGCCCACTGGGCCAGGCCGCAGACCGGGATCAGCGCCGCGAGCAGCAGGTTGCCCGCCAGCCAGAACCCGACGGTGATGGAGGGATCGCTCGGGTCGAAGGGCTCCACACCGAGAAGACGGTCCAGCGCGACCCCCGCTGGGACGACGGCGACGAAGAGCACGAGGGCGAGTGCGCCCAGGCCGGTGGCGGCGGCCAGGGCGGTGCGCCAGGCCTGGGGCCTGGCCCGCAGTGCCCGCCCGTAGGAGGGTTCGATCCGGTTGTTCATGCGGACCATTCCAAACTATGACGTAGCGTCGTAGTCAAAGGGGGAAGATGCGTTCACGTGAGTTGGCGGACCTGGCCGGGGTGACCGTGCGGACGGTGCGCCACTATCACCAGATCGGGCTGCTGCGGGAACCGCCGAGGACGATGAACGGGTACCGGCGGTACACGGTCGACGACCTGGTCCGGTTGCTGCGCATCCGACACCTGGTGGAGGCGGGTGTGAGCCTCTCGGAGGTGGAGGAGGCGCTGGACGAGGAGTCGTCCGTCGTCGGGGTTCTGGACCGGGTGGAGGCGGACATCGACGCCCGGATGGCACGTCTGCGGACCCAGCGGGAACTGGTGCGCTCGCTGCGCGAGCAGTGGCAGGAGCCCGAGGCCGCAGACGGGGTGGTGGGCGCCCTGGCGGCCGTGCACCGGGAGTCTGGTCTTCCGGCTGAGGCCGCCAGGCTCGACTCCGACACCGCCACCCTCGTGGTGCACCTGTCCGGTGGAGACACCTCGGCGGTGGAGGAGGGCCTCGCCGCGATCGGCGGCCTGAAGGACGCGCCCTCGTTCTTCGCCGCGATCAACGGTCTCGTTGATCTGGCTCCCGACGCGGGCGAGGCGGCGCGAAACTCCGTCGCCGACGCGCTGCGCCCGCATCTGTCGGCACTCGCGGACGTGCGTCCGCCCAAGGGTAGGCTCGCGCGGCTGCTCGGCGAGCTGCGGACCCTGCGCCTGAATCCCGCGCAGCTCGACGCGCTCGACCGACTGGGGCAGTACTAAGAATCTACGTAGTAAAGGTGGGGAGCGCCCCGTCAGGAGAGCGCTCCCCGGTTCTCAGGATCCTTGGTAGGTGGCGTGGTCGAAGTCGGCGTGACAACCCGTCCCGGTCAGGTCCTGGACCCACAGCCCCAGGAACGCGCCCGTGAAGCCCCAGATGGTCGCCGTCTCACCGTCGCTCTCTGCGGCGTAGTCGTCGGACAGGATGCTGGCGTCCAGGACCCCGCCGACGGGCGTCCAGCTCCGGCCGTCGGGGGAGAGGGCGAACCGCAGTTCGGCTCCGTCGATCTCCGCGCGCAGGTGAAACCGCTCCCAGCCCCGCACGTCGACCCGGTCCCCGGACTCGCGCACCCGTCCCCGGTCGGAGCTGAGCACACCGGCGAACAACCCGTCCCGCTCGTCGAAGCCGACGCGCAGGTAGTGCCACTGCCGCATGTTGTAGTAAGCGCTCAGTCCGGCCATCCGCTGGAAGGTGTCGGTGGAGAACTCCATCACCGTCTCCAGCACGCACCGCTCGTGCTGCACCCGTCGGGCCACCAGGCTGGGCGTGCGGGTCCCGGAGGGGGACTGCCCGCCCTGCACACGCAGGTGTCCGGGACGCTCGGTCAGAGAGACCCACTCCTCGTCCACGTGGCGCCGCAGCGTGCTCCACTCCGGGCGCAGCACCGGCGCGTCGAAGTCGTCCCTCGCGGGTACCTCCGGCCACGGGTGCGGTTCCAGGTCGGGACCCTCGACCTCCACGTGCGGTACCCCGTCACGGATCCGGGGCCAGCCGTCCACCCAGTCCACCCGCTGCAGGGCGGTCTCACGGCCGCGCACGCAGCGGCCGCGTTCGGTGAGCGGGCGTGAGGCCAGGTGCGCCAGGAACCACTCGCCGGACGGGGTGCTGACCAGGCTCCCGTGCCCGGCCTTCTGCAGGGTCAGTGAGGGGTGCTCCCGTGAGGACAGCATGGGCCCGGCCGGGTCCACCTCGTAGGGTCCGGTGATTCTCCTGGATCGCGCCACCGTCACCTGGTGGTCCCACTGCGTTCCTCCCTCGGCGGTCACCAGGTAGTACCACCCGTTCTCGCGGTACAGGTGCGGCGCCTCGGTCACCCGGGCCGAGGTCCCCTCGAAGACCACCGTCGGCTCGCCCAGGAGGCGCATCCACTCGGTGTCCAGCTCCTGTAGCACGATCCCCGCGAAGGCGTGGTGGCCGGGCCGCCAGTCCATCAGGCTGGTGACCACCCAGCTCCGGCCGTCCTCGTCGTGGAACAGGGACGGGTCGAACCCCATGGAGTGGATCGGCGCGGGGTCGCTCCACGGACCATCCAGGGTCGGTGAGGTGGTCACGTGATTGGGCGTGTCCCAAAAGCCCCCGGCGTAGTTCTCCACGTCGGTGAAGATCAGGTGGAACACCCCGTCCTTGAGGGACAGACAGGGCGCCCACACGCCCGCCCCGTCGCGGTGTCCGGTCAGGTCGAGGAGGCGGTCCTCGTCGAGGACGCCGCCGAGGGGGCGCCAGTGGACCAGGTCCCGGGAGTGGTGCAGCAGCACCCCCGGACTCCACTCGAAGGTCGAGGTCGCCAGGTAGTAGTCCTCACCGACCCTCAGGATCGACGGGTCGGGGTGGAACCCGGGCAGCACCGGGTTGTTGATGGTCGCGGTCATCACGGCCTTTCGAGGAGGGGTTGGGCTACTTTCCGAAACCGGCGGCGAGTCCGCCCAGGAGGTGTCTGCGGCCGAACAGGTACAGGGCCAGGATCGGGATGGTGGAGAGCACCACGGCGGCCATCAGGCCGGGCACGTCGGTTCCGTACTGGGTCTGGAACGCCCAGAGCCCGAGGGGCAGGACCCGGTTGGACTCGCTCTGGGTGAGCACCAGCGGGAAGATGAAGTTGTTCCAGGCGTTGAGGCCGACGAAGATCGCCACCGTCACCACGCCGGGCCGTGACAGCGGCAGGACCAGGCGGAGGAACACCTGCCAGGTCGCGGCCCCGTCAAGCGCCATCGCCTCGTACAGCTCGCCGGGCACGTCCCGCAGCGAGCTGGTGAGCACGACGATGGAGATCGGCAGCGTGAAAGCGGCGGTCGGCAGGATGATCGCGGGCAGGCTGTCGTACAGGTGCAGCCGGGTGATGATCAGGTAGATCGGGATGATCACCGCCTGGGCCGGGACGGCCAGCCCCAGGAGGAACAGGGTGAAGCTGATCCGGACCGCCCGGCTGCGTCCGCGTACGATCGCGAACGCCGCCGGTACCGCCACCAGCAGCACCAGGAGGATCGCTCCGGTCGCCACGATCAGGCTGTTGGCGAGGAATCCGAGGAACCCGACCTCGAAGACGTTGCGGTAGTTGTCCAGGGTGAGTGACTCGGGCAGGGACAGCGGGCCCCGGGACAGGTAGTCACCGGGTCCGCGCAGGCTCGTGGCGACCAGGTAGTACAGGGGGACGCACACGACCAGCAGCCAGAGGGCGGCCCCGGCCCCGGCGGCGTACGCCGGTCTGCTTCGGGAGGCCATGTCACATCCCCTCTCTCTGGCTGGTCATCCGGGAGTAGCCGGTCGCCCGGACCACCAGCAGGGACAGCCCTGTTCCCAGGACCACCAGCAGCACCGCGATGGCGCTCGCGTAGCCCATCTCGAAGGCGACGAAGCCCTGGTTGTACATGTGGAGCGGCAGGATGCGGGTGGCGTTGCCCGGGCCGCCAGCGGTCAGCAGCAGGACCGTCTCGAAGTACGTCATGGACCCGACGAGCATCAGCACCGACGACGCGATGATCGTGTGCCGCAGCTGCGGCACGGTCACGCGCAGGAAGCGCTGGAGGGCGGAGGCCCCGTCCAGTTCGGCCGCCTCATGGAGCGAACGCGGTATCTGCCGGGCGGCCGCCTGGTACAGGAGCATGTGGAACGGCAGGAACTGCCACAGCAGGATGAACACGATCGCGTAGAGCGCCAGTGTCGGATCGCCGAGCACGTTGCTGTGGCTGAGTTCGAACCACTCGCGGACCTGGGAGGGGATGCCGAAACTCGGGTCGAGCAACGCCTTCCACACCAGGGCGATGGCCGCGGTGGACAGCAGCAGCGGCAGGAAGAAGACCGCGCTCACCACCGCTCGGACGCGTTGCGGACCGGCCGCCCACACTCCGAAGGCCAGGGCCAGCGGGGTCTGGGTCGCCCAGCACAGGGCGGTCAGGGTCAGGGTGACCGTGAGGCCGCCGCGGACCCGGCCGTCGTCGGTGAGAGCGGACCAGTTGGCCAGGCCCACCCACTCGGGAGAGCCGATCCCGCTCCACGAGGTCAGGCTGAGGTATCCCACGATGACCACGGGGGCCAGGCCGAACAGGCCGAAGAACAGCAGGGCCGGGGCGACCCAGAGCAGCCCGGGCCGTTCCGTGGCGGAGTTGCTCACCGCTGTTGCTCCATGTCCTCGGCGAACTCCTCGGGGGTGATGTCGCCGATGAAGAGCAGTTGGAGGTTGGTGAGCATGGCCTCGGCCGCCGCCGGGGCCAGCGCCTGGTCCCAGGACTGGGTGAAGGTGGGCGCACCCGAGACGAGCTGGTGCGTGAAGGTGGCGAACTCGGCGTGGTCGCTCTCCTGGAGCTGGTCCTCGATGCCCTCGACGGCGGGGACCTGACCTGCCTTGATCAGTTCGTCCACGTACTCCTCGGAGGCCATGGTCTCGACGAGGAAGTCGGTCGCCGCTTCGGCGTGCTGGCTGTCGCTGTTGACGGAGAAGTAGTTGCTGGGGTTGCCGACGATCGCGTCGGGGTTTCCCGCTCCGCCCTCCACGACGGGGAAGGAGGTGAAGCCGAGCTCGTCGTTCTCGACGAACCCGGGGTTGTTGTCCATCTGCTGGGCGATGTCCCAGCTGCCCATCAGGAACATCGCGGACTCGCCGGTGGCCAGGAGCGCGGAGGCGCTGCCGTTGTCGTAGTCGATGGAGGTGAAGTTGGCGCCGAAGGCCCCCCGGTCGACCAGGTCCTGGCAGGTCTCCATGGCCTCCAGGACCGCGGGGTGCTGCCAGGCGCCCTCCTCTTCGTCGACGACGGCCTGGAACACCTCCGGGCCGCCGATCCGGTCCACCAGGTAGGAGAACCACATCAGCTGGGTCCAGCCCTGGGCGCCGGGGAGGACGATCGGGGTGACGCCGTCCGCCTGGAGGACCTCGATCGCCTCGTGCAGGTCGTCGAGGGTGCGCGGGGGCTGGAGCCCGGCCGCCTCCAGGACGGGCTTGTTGTAGTACATGACGACGGGCTGGACGCCGAGGAGGGGCACGCCGTAGTAGGCGCCGTCGATGGCGGCCACGTCCAGGACGCTGGGCAGGAAGGCGTCGCGGAACTCCGGGTTGTCGTCCAGGGTCGGGGTGAGGTCGAGGACCTGGTCCTGGTCGGTGTACTGGGCGAGGTTGCCGCCGCCCCAGTTGAAGAACACGTCGGGTGCGTTGGGGGAGCCGAGCGCCACCTGGAGGCGCTGCTTGTAGGCGTCGTTGACGAAGGTGACGAGTTCGGCGGGCACGTCGTGGGACGCGTTGTGCGCTTCGATGCCCCGTTCGACGATCTCGTTGACCGCGGCGTCCTCCAGGGCCCAGACCTGGAGGGCGTCACCGCCGCCGGGGCCGGAGGTGCCGCAGCCGGTGGCGAGGAGGGAGAGGGCCAGAGTGGTACTGCCGATCACACGTGTCCGGTGGGTGCGACTCATGGCGTGTACACCGTTCTTCCGTTGTTCCGGGGGGAGCCGCAAGCTTTCGAAAGGTTTCCGATAGCTTTCGGGAAGGTCGACGCTAAGTTCTCCCTGTGTCCGCGTCAAGGGGAGTTCTCGTTGCGAGGGAGTTCCGGTGTGCGGTCCCGAAAAGTTTCGGGATACAATCCAGCGCAGCGAACCGAGGGAACACGGTCCCCGACGACGAGGAGGCACATGGCGAAGCGTCGCCCCACACTGGCCGAGATCGCTGGTGAGGCGGGGGTGTCCGTCTCGACCGTCTCCAAGGTGATCAACGGACATCTCGACGTCGCGGCGGAGACCCGGCGACAGGTGGAACGGCTCCTGGAACACCACCGCTACCAGCAGCGCCGCCACCGCAAGCGCCGCCCGGTCGGCCTGATCGACCTCGTCTTCCTTGACCTCGGCAGCCCCTGGGCCATGGAGATCCTCACGGGGGTCGAGGAGGTCACGCACGACGCCGGTTTCGGGGTCGTGGTCTCCGCCGTGCACGACCGCAAGCGCAGCAGGCCCGGCCGCAGGTGGCTCGACAACATCCAGGCCCGGCGCTCGGACGGCGTGGTCCTGGTGCTGTCCGAGCTCCCTTCCCAGCAGCAGGAACAGCTGGACGCGCTGGGCGTGCCCGTGGTGCTCGTCGACCCGGTCGGCGACCCCGCCAGGGAGATCCCGGCGGTGGGCGCCGCCAACTGGGACGGGGGTCTGACCGCCACCGAACACCTCATCGGCCTCGGCCACCGGCGCGTCGCCATGCTCGCCGGGCCACCCGACGTCATGTGCAGTCGCGCCCGCGTGGACGGGTACCGCAGCGCCATGCGTGACGCCGGGCTCCCGGTGCCCGACGGCTACGTCTCCCACGGGGACTTCCTGGCCGGGACCGGCAAGGACCTCACCGAGGTCCTGCTCGACCTGCCCGAGCCGCCGACCGCGATCTTCGCGGGATCGGACCAGATGGCCCGGGGCGCCTACGAGGTCCTGTACAAGCGGGGTCTGCGTGTGCCCGACGACGTCTCGGTGGTGGGTTTCGACGACCTTCCCGAGGCCAGGTGGGCGACCCCGCCGCTGACCACCGTGCGGCAGCCGTTGCGCGACATGGCGCAGATGGCCACCCGCATGCTGTTCGACCTCGTCAACGGCAACGAGCCCGAGACCACGCGGGTGGAACTGGCCACTCGTCTGGTCAGGCGCGACAGCACGGCCCCGCCCAAGGAGTGAGCTGGGGGAGCGCGCTCACGGCTCTCGGTGGGGCTCTGCGCGGGGGTGCGG
>NZ_LAVM01000060.1:0-34966 GCF_001083815.1 Nocardiopsis sp. SBT366
GGGTAACCCGTGCCGCGGGGACCGCTCTCCAGGCCGAGTACGAGCGCCTCCGCGGGCTCGGGGTCACCTTCACCCAGGAGCCGCTGACGATGGGCCCGGTCACCACGGCGGTACTGGACGACACCTGCGGCAACCTGATCCAGATCGTCAACGCGGGGTAGGCGTGAGCGGCTCGGCGGGGGCCCCCGCCCCCCCGAGCCGCTCACGCCGCCCCTTCAGTGGTGGGAGCCGTGGTCCGCCTCGTCCTGGGTCGGTCCGGTCATCTCCTGCACGGGCACGTCCAGCTCGATCTCGGTTCCGCTGGCGAAGCCCAGCGTGACGGTGACGGAGTCCCCGACCGCGAGGGGTTCGGGGAGGTCGTTGACCATGATGTGGTAGCCGCCGTCGACGAAGGTGGTGGTGCCGCCCGCCGGGACGGGGATCTCGTCGAGGGTCCGCATCACGGCGGCGCCCGAGTCCGAGGTCTCGGTCGTGCACAGCTCGGCGTCGGGTGAGGCGTCGGTGCGCACGTCGACCACGGCGTCGGCTGACGAGGCGTCGGTGTTGGTGATCGCCATGTAGACGACGCCGACCTCGGGGTTGGCCGGTTCGGGCATCCAGGCGTCCTCGACGATGAGCGCGTCGGCCTCGGCTCCGCCCCGTTCGGGCGTCTCGACGGCGGCCTCCCGCACGCCGCCGTCCGTGGAGCAGCCCGTGACGAACAGTGCCAGGGCCAGCAGGGTCAGGGTGTGTGTCTTCATGATGGTGTCCCGTGTGTCGGTCGGCCCGGTCACCAGAGGGAGTGCGCCGGGTGGGGATCGAGGGCCGGTGGCACCGCGAAGACGGCGCTCCCCTCGTGTCGGACGTAGGCGTTGAGGGCGTCCCCGCCCCGGTCGAGTTCGTTCTGGACGGCGGTGAAGCCCGTGCGCGGGTCGGCCTGCCAGGCGGTGAACAGCAACCCGGCCTCACGTCGGCCGTCCCTCCAGCCGAGGTCGTAGTTGAACCCGCGCCGCAGCATGCGGGCACCGAGGGTGCGTTCCGGGCTGGCCAGGCGGACGTGGGCGTCGACCGGGACCACGGGATCCCCGTCCTCGTCCCTGGCGGCGAGGTCGGGGAGGTCGTCCTCCCGATCACGGCCCAGTGGCGCGCCGTCCGACAGGCGTCGGCCGATCACCCGCTCCCGGGCCTCGGGCGCGAGGTCGAACCAGTCGTCCAGCAGCATGCGGACGCGCCGCACCACCACGTAGCTACCGCCGTCCATCCACGAGGTGTCGGACTCGGGGTGCGCTGCCAGGACCTGGGGACCGAAAGCCGCCTCCGAGGGCTCGGGGTTGACCGTGCCGTCGACCTGGCCCATGAGGTTGCGCGGGGTGGCCGAGGCGTCCTGGGCGGTCGCGGCGGCGCGCTGGAACCCGGGCAGGGACCAACGCACGGCGGCCCGGTCCCGGACCAGCCCGAGCAGGTGCTCCACGGCGGCGCTGACCACGAGCGGGTCCTCGGCGCCCACGTGCAGCATCAGGTCGCCCCCGCACAGGGCGGGGTCGAGCCGGTCCGACGCGAACGCGGGCAGGTCCCCCAGGGGCGCGGGTCGCCGGTCGCCCAGACCGGCCCGGTCCAGCAGGGCTCCGCCCAGGCCGAGGGTGATCCCCAGCGAGGCCGGACTCAGCCCCTGGGTGGGCGCGCCGGGCGCGAGTGCGGCCAGCCCCCTCTCGTGCAGTTCACGAGCCTGCTCACCCCAGAGGGCCAGGACCCCGCGGGCCTGTTCGAAGACCTCTCCTGGCTCCTCTGCGCGCAGGTCCACGGCGACCACGTGGACGTGGGCCGGGGTGGGGGTGAGCAGCGCGGGAGGACGCCCGTCGTCCGGTCCGCTCCGGGACAGCGTCAGGCCCCGGGCCGGGTCGTCACCCTCGGGAACGCGCGCGGCCCCGGCGCCCAGTAGTCCCCCGGTGGTCAGGCCCACGGCACCGGCGGCGCCCAGGCCCGCGAACAGGCCGCGCCGGGAGACCCCCGTCCTGGGGCTCACAGCAGCTCCGCCCGCAGCACGGGCAGCAGCGGGGCGATGTCGTCGGCGCCCACGCCCTCGTCGAACATGCCCGCCGCCTCACCGCCGGGGGTCAGCACGAGGATGCGGCCGCCGTGTGAGACGAGGTACTCGCCCTCGGTGACCTCGGGGGCATCGATGGGCACGCCGTAGTCCAGGGCGGCCCGCACGGTGTCGTCCACGTCGCCGCGCACACCCTGGAAGTCAGGGTCGAACCGGTCCAGCCAGGAGCGGAGCTGTTCGTCGGTGTCGCGCTGGGGGTCGCTGCTCACCATCACCACGTCGAACCCGTCGGCGTCTTCTCCGGCCTGCTCCAGGGCGAGGTTGATCTCGGCCATGGTCATCGGGCACACGTCCGGGCAGCTCGTGTAGCCGAAGAACAGCAGGGTGAGCCGGTCGTCGGCGACGTCGGTGAACCCCCAGGGCTCCCCGTCGACGGTGGCGAGTTCGATCCCGGAGGCTGCCATGGGCTGGTCGGAGAGGTCGAGGTAGTGCTCGGCCTCCGCCAGGTCGGGCCCTCCGCAGGCGGTGACGGCCACCAGCGTGGCTGCCGCTACCGCCAGGGAGCGGATCGGGAGTCGGGTTCTCATCGGATGGTTCCTCACGGGACGGTGGTTCGAACTTGCAGGACACGGGGGGTGGGCGGGGCGCTCACGCCGCCTCCCGCACCAGGCGGGCCAGGTCGCGGCGGCCCCGGGCCACCCGCGAGCGGACCGTGCCGATCGGGACGCCGGTGAGCGCCGCGACCTCGGCGTAGGGCAACCGCTGGACCTGGGTGAGGACGAAGGCGGTGCGCCTGTCCTCGGGCAGGTCCTCCAGCAGGGAGACCAGGGCGAGGTACTCGTCGAACCGCCCGGGCTCGGCTGAGTCGGAGCCGAGCGCCCGCTCCCAGTCGTCGACCGGTTCCGTGCGGGGTGAGCGCTCGCGGCTGCGGTAGCGGTCGGCGACGGTGTGGCGGGCCACGGACAGCAGCCAGGCCCGGACCGGGGCCCTGCCCGCGTATCCGGGCAGCCCGCACATGGCTCTGTGAAAGGTCTCCTGGGTGAGGTCCTCGACCCAGGCGGGTTCGACCCGGCGCGCGATGTAGCGGACCACGTCGGCGCGGGTCAGGGTGAACAGGGCGTCCATCGCCCCGGGAACCCCCGCTCTGGCGCGCTGGGCCAGCGGGGCCAGGTCGGGGGGTGTGTGGACCGTGGTGAAGCCGTCACTACGGGTCATGGAACTCGTGCTTTCTGTCACCGCCCGCGCGGCCGCCCCGCTGTCTCTGGACAGCGGGGGCCGCGGGGTGTTCTGGGCAGGTGGTGCCGGAGCACCACGGGGGACGCCGGAGGGCGGCCTGACGACGCCGGGGCTTCAACTCCCCGGCTCGTTGGAACCTCGGTCAGGCGGCCAGAACGGGCGGTGGTCCGCGCAGGACGCGGGAGTGGCGCAGATAGGGCGGGCGCGTGCGCGGGCGCTGGTCGGCGGTGGCGAACCGGACGGACGCGGTGACCCGCGCGCTCGGAACGGCGCCGACCACCAGCAGCAGCGGGATCAGGGAGAGCGCCATGAACCGCAGGAAGGCGAAGAGGGCGTTCTCACCCAGGTGCAGCCACCAGGCGCTGACCAGGGCCATCACCAGGTGCATCGAGATCATCGCCCAGGCGGGCATCGGGTCCTGGACCAGGACCGCCCCGGTGTGGTCGACGTGGTTCGCCGCCTGCGTGTAGGAGAAGGTCACGTGCAGGGCGAGCTGGCCCCACAGCATCCACGCGGTGAGCATGCCGGGGCCGTGCCTGCGGCCCGACAGAACCCACGCGACGGCGAGGACCACGGCCGTGCCCAGCAGGAGGCCGACCAGGGGGACGTCGTGCCCCGAGCTCACCACGTGGCCGACGGCGGACAGGCTCGCGCACACCAGGGTGAACACCCCGGTGCGCAACGGTCGGCACAGTTCGCTCTCGGACATGGTCCCCACATCGTCGCACCCGTCGCCGCGCGGCCGCCAGAGGGGTGGGGATCGCCGGGCCCCGACGACGAGGTCCTCCACTATGCTCGCTTGCGTCCCCGCAGTGAGAACAGAGGTCGCCCGTGTCCGTCTCCCCGCTCACCCTGCTGAACGAGTGGAGTGCCCGCACCAACGAGGCTCCGCTGCGTGAGTTCCTGCTGGTCGGGACGGTGATGGATCTCTCCGCCCTGGAAGGGGGACTGGTGCCCGCCGCCCAGGACCTGGGCGCGTTCGTCACGGTGCTCGGCACCGCCGCCGAGGAGGCCTCCGTACGGCGCCCGGACCGCACCTACGCGCTGATCGACCGCCCCGTGCCCGATCTGGCCCTGCTCCTGGGTGACGAGCACGTCGTGGCCGCCTTCGGTTCCGGCTCCCCCACCACCGAGGACCGCGTCTGGACGGTGCTGCGCGGCGGCCCCGACGGCATTCCCTGGGCACTCGCCGACCTGGGTGCGTGGCTCGCCTCCTGCGCGAGCCGGATCACCCTGCCCGCGTCCCTGGCCGACCGGCTGACCGCCCTCGCCGACCGGTTGGAGGACCTGCTGCTCACCAACCCGACGGAGACCTCCGTCCGGGTGGTGCACAACCTGGACGCCCCGCTCCTGTCCCACCTGCCCGAGGGGCCGGTCGACGAACTCACACTGCACGCGCCGCTGCGCGGCTACGACGCCCCGGCCCTGGCCGCCCTCACCGAGCGGCTGTCCCCGACCCACGTGCGCCTGGGCGTGCCCGGATCGTGGGCCGTGCGGGACCGTGAGGACGCCGCCCGCTCCCTGGCCGAGGCCGGGACGCTGGCGGCCGTGAACCCCGTCGCCGAGGGGTTCCCCGAGCACGGCGGGCTGGTCGAGTGGCAGGCGGGCGACCAGCGCTGCGCGCTCACCTCCGGTGCCAACCTGGCCGCGCTCACGGGAACGGCCTCCTCGGGTGCGGGCCTGGAACTGGGCCTGGTCGTCCCGGCCGTCCCCTCCCCCGAACCCTCCGAGGTGGCCGCCCCTGCCGAGGACGACGGCCACCTGTCGCGTGTGGCCGCCGAGCTCGAGGCCTCGGGCTGGACCCTGGAGTACGACTCCGGCACGTACCGGGTCCGCGGCGCCTTCACCAACCCGGTTCCGGTCGCCGCGCAGGTCGTCGAGTTGCTGGAGACCCAGGCGGACCCCGTCATCGTGCACGCCGAGGGGCCCAAGGGGTGGGCGCTCATCGTGTGGAGGCGGCCGAGCCTGCTGCTGGCCTCCGCTCCCAGGGGCAGCGCCTGGCGCCTGTACCGGGTGGACCCGCCCGCCACCCCGTCCTCCCGGCTGGGGGGTGGCGAGGGCCTGTCGCGGGTCGGCCTGACCCGCACCAGCGCCCCGCTGCACCGTGTCCCGCACCGGGACGTGATCGCCTTCCTGGAGTCCCTGGGCACCGACCACATCTCGCTGTTGGAGAGCGTCGGCCACCTCACCAGGCCGCTCTGAGCGCCCGTCCGGCCCGGGTTCGTTCCGCCGGGACGGGATTTGGGGTCATCCGAGAAGGAACCTCCGGAATCGTCGCCACAGAGGGCCACATCCCCGCTGTGACGTCGGCCCTGGTTCACAGGCGGCCCCGTTCGAAGCCGTGACGGTGCTCGAAGCTGATGGGAACGGGCGCTAGGCTCTGGGCTCATGCGAATTCTCGTGTTGGGCGGTACCTCGTTCGTCGGTCGGGCGATCGTCGACGACGCGCTGCGGCTCGGGCACGAGGTCACGCTCTTCAACCGGGGACGGACCGCGCGGGGGCTCTTCCCCCAGGCGGGGCTCCTGTTGGGGGACCGCGAGGAGGGCGACCACACCGCCCTGGCCGAGGGCTCCTGGGACACGGTCGTCGACGTCAGCGGGTTCGTGCCCAGGCACGTGCGGCAGTGCCATGAGGCGCTGGGCGACCGCGTGGGCCGGTACCTGTTCGTGTCCAGCAACGCCGTCTACGCGCCCGGCGCCGGTCCAGGGGCGGACGAGTCGGCCCCCCTGCGCGCTCCCGAGTGGGACACCGAGGAGATCGGCCGCGACACCCACGGTCCGCTCAAGGTCGCCTGCGAACAGGAGCTGACCGCCCGGTACGGCGAGCGCGCCACCATGGTGCGGCCCGGGATGCTCGCCGGACCGCACGACAACGTCAACCAGTTCACGTACTGGGTGCGCCGGGCCGCGCGCGGCGGCAAGGTCGTGCTGCCAGCCGACCCCGGGCAGCCGGTGCAACTCCTCGACGTGCGGGACCTGGCCCGGCTCGTGGTGCTGTTGGCCGAGGACGACCGCGGGGGCGTGTTCAACGCGATGGGACCGGCCGAACCGCTCACCCTGATGGAGATGCTGCGCACCTGCGCCCGAGCGGCGGGGAGCGAGGTCGAGCCGGTCCTGGTGCCGCCGGAGACGATCAAGGCCCGTTTCCCGTTGGTGCGGCCGGACCCGGTGTGGGAGCAGACCTTCCAGCGCGACTTCGGCCGGGCGCGGGAGGCCGGGCTGCCCTCGACGCCGCTGGCCACCACCGCCGCCGACGTGCTGGCGTGGGACCGTCAAAGGGGCGAGCCGCCGCTGGGCGTGGGCCCCTCCGAGGAGGTCGAACGCACCCTGCTCTCCTACGTTCAGGGCGCCTGACGGCCACGGCGAGGCGGCGGCGGGGCGTTGGAGGAGTCCGCCGTTCCCGCCGGAGCGGCGCGCTCTAGCGCTCCGCCGCGTCCCGCTCGCCCTCTCGTGCCCCTTGTGTCCCGCGCGTCAGGCGGCCGATTGTGGCCACGGGACGCGGCAGCCAGGACCGGAGCCCGGCCAGGCGGGCACGCAGGGCGCCCAGCGGGCCGCTCGGGGCTGCGGCCTCGTGTTCGGGCTCCCCCACCGGCCGCTGAGCGGCGCGGTCGACCTCCGCCACACGTGCGTGCAGGCGGTCCCTGACCTGTTCGGGGGTGTAGGCGCGGCGCTCTCGTTCGGCCCGCGCGATCGCCACTCCGGTGGCCGCCACACCCACGAAGGCGGCCACGCCCAAGGCCTTCCACCACTTCATGCTCATAGGCTAGTGCCTGTGGCAGACACGAGCATGGACCTGGACACGGCGGTCGAGCTGACCAGAACCGGTGACGTGTGGGTGTTCCGGGGCACGAGCGTGCCGGACCGGGCCATCCAGCTCACCACCAACAGCCCGGTCAACCACGTCGGCATGTCCATCGTGGTGGACGACCTCCCGCCGCTGATGTGGCACGCGGAGCTGGGCAGGTCCCTGGTGGACATGTGGACCGGCACCCACCAGCGCGGGGTCCAGCTGCACGATCTGCGCGACGCCGTGCTGCTGTGGGGGCGCCGCTACGGACAGCAGGCGTGGCTGCGGCAGTTGGACCCGTTGGCCGACCGCGCGATGGAGGACGCGGCACTGCGGATGGTGGCCCGGCTGAACGGCACCCCGTTCCCCTCGACGGCGCAGCTGGCAGGGCGGTGGGCGCTGGGGCGGATGCCGTTCCGGAACCGGGCGCGCGAACGCCGTCTGGAGACCGCCTACTGCGCGGAGGTCATGGCTCTGACCTATGAGGAGATGGGGCTGCTGACCCGGGGCAGGCGTCCCGGGTACTACGACCCGGGACGGTTCTGGAGCGGGGACTCCCTGGAGCTGGAGGGCGGCTTCGCGCTGGGCGGGGAGATCCGGGTCGACCTGCCGGAATAGTCGTCCGGCCCGTGTATCGGACCGTTGGGATGGGCACGCACTGTTCAGGTCGCATCCGCATCGGAGGACACATGACGGAGCATTCTCTGGACGGCGCGGCCGTCGCCGAGTCCGACCTGGTGGTGCGCAGGGGCACGTTCCGCTGTGTGGCCTTCCGGGACCCGGTCGACGGCCAGGAGCACATGGCCCTGGTTCTGGGTGCGCTCGGTGACGGCGAGGAGGTCCTGGTCCGCGTGCACTCCGAGTGCGTCACGGGCGACGTGTTCGGCGCGCTGCGCTGTGAGTGCGGTGACCAGCTCGGCGCCGCCCTGGACACGATCCTGACCGAGGGCCGTGGCGTGCTGGTGTACCTGCGCGGCCACGAGGGGCGCGGGATCGGACTGGTGAACAAGGTCCGCACCCAGGTGCTCCAGGACGAGTGCGGGCTGGACACCGTGGACTCGGCGACGAGCCTGGGACTGCCGGTGGACGTGCGGGACTACGGCCCGGCGGCGCGGGTGCTGCGGTACCGGGGCGTGCGCTCGGTGCGGCTGCTGTCCAACAACCCGGCCAAGGTGCGGGCGCTGGAGGACCACGGGGTGAAGGTGGCCTCGCGAGTGCCGCTGCTGGTTCCCGCGCACGAGAACAACTCCCGCTACCTGGTCGCCAAACGGGACCGTCTGGGGCACGACCTGCCGCACCTGAACGGTGACGCGAGGCGGGCGGGTGGCTGATCCTGCCTCCTGGCTCGGGGCCCGGGGCTGGGGCGCCGCGCTGCTCTACTCGGTGTTGGTGACGGTGGCGCTGGTGACGGCGATCCGCCGCTACGATCAGTGGCCCCTGGGCCCGGCGGACCTGGTGACCCTGGTGCGGGTCGGACTGATCGGCGTGGTGACGGCCCTGGTGGCCGAGGGAGGGCCGGTCGGGCCGCTGGTGTCGGTGGCGACCCTGGCACTGGTCCTGGACTGGGTGGACGGGCTGGTGGCACGGGGGACGCGCACGGAGTCCGACTTCGGGGCCCGGTTCGACATGGAGGCCGACGCGTTCCTCATCCTGGCCCTGAGTGTGTACGTCTCCGGGTCCCTGGGACCCTGGGTCCTGGCGATCGGCGCGATGCGGTATCTCTTCTGGGCCGCCGCCCGTGTGGCACCGTGGCTGCGCGGCCCGCTGCCGCCGAGCGTGGCACGCAAGGGCGTGGCCGCGGCTCAGGGGATCGTGTTGACGGTGGCCGCGTCGGGGGTACTCCCCCGGCCGGCGGGTGCCGTCGTGGTGGCGGTGGCGCTGGTCGCCCTGCTGTGGTCGTTCGGACGTGACGTGGTGGCACTGTGGCGGGCGGGTGTCCCCGAGCCCGGTGCCGCCGAGAGGAAGAGGTGAGGGATGGCGAGGACCGCTCGGGCGTTCTGGGTGGACTCCCCCGGTGTGGGCGAGGTCCGGGAGGTGGAGCTGCCCGAACCCGGACCCGGCGACGTGGTCGTGCGCGCCCTGTGCTCGGGGATCAGCCGGGGCACGGAGACGCTGGTGTTCGGCGGCGGGGTGCCGCCCAACCAGTACGGCGTGATGCGGGCGCCCTTCCAGGAGGGTGACTTCCCCGGCCCCCTGAAGTACGGGTACCTGAACGTGGGCGTGGTCGAGGAGGGCCCGGGGGAACTGGTGGGGCGGACGGTGTTCAGCCTGTTCCCGCACCAGACCCGGTTCGTGGTGCCCGCCTCGGCGGTGTCGGTGGTCCCCGAGGGCGTCCCGGCCGCACGGGCGGTGCTGGCGGGCACGGTGGAGACCGCGATCAACGCGCTGTGGGACGCCGCGCCGCTGGTGGGCGACCGGGTGACGGTGGTCGGCGCGGGCATGGTGGGCTGCTGCGTGGCGCGTCTGCTGTCCCAGGTGCCGGGGGCCCGCGTCCAGCTGGTGGACGTGGATCCGCGCCGGGCCGAGACCGCCGAACGCCTGGGGGTGGACTTCGCCCGCCCAGAGGAGGCCGAGGGCGACCGCGACCTGGTCTTCCACACGAGCGCCACCGAGGCGGGCCTGGTCTCCTCCCTGCGGCTGCTGCACGTGGAGGGCGAGGTCGTGGAGCTGAGCTGGTACGGCGACCGGAGAGTGATCCTGCCCCTCGGGGAGGACTTCCACTCCCACCGGCTGACGGTGCGGGCCAGCCAGGTCGGCATGATCTCTCCGGCCCGCCGCTCGCGCTACGACCACGCCGAGCGCCTCCAGTTGGCGCTGCGTCTGCTGGAGGACCCCGCCTTCGACGCCCTGCTCACCGGGGAGAGCCCGTTCGAGGAACTGCCCGCGGTGCTGCCGAGGCTGGCCAGCGGCGAGCTCGCGGCACTGTGCCACCGCATCGTGTACGAGAACTGACCGAACGACCGATCCCGACACCCTGGGGAGTCCTCTTGTTCAGTGTCACCGTCCGGGACCACCTGATGGTCGCCCACAGCTTCCGGGGCGAGGTCTTCGGCCCCGCCCAGGCCCTGCACGGGGCGACGTTCGTGGTGGACGCGACCCTGCGCCGCCCCGAGCTGGACCCCGACGGCATCGTCGTGGACATCGGCGCCGCCACCCGGGAGCTGGGCGCGGTGGTGGCCGAGCTGAACTACCGCAACCTGGACGAGGTGCCCGAGTTCGCGGGGACGAACACCTCCACGGAGTTCCTTGCCAGGGTGGTGGCCGACCGCTTGGCGGAGCGGATCGCGGCGGGGGCGCTGGGGGCGCACGCCGACGGACTGACCGCGCTCTCGGTGACCCTGCACGAGTCGCACGTGGCCTGGGCCTCCTACGAACGCGAGCTGTGACCGGGACCGCGAGCACCCCGGCGCTGTTCGTCGTTCCAGAGGCGCGAGAGCCCAGTGGCGGGCACACCTACGACCGGCGGATCGCGGACGCGTTGGGCGAGGGCGCGCCCGACGCCCCGCACGGTGCCGCACGACCGGTGCGGACGGTGACGGTGCCCGGCGTGTGGCCCCGACCGGGACCAATCGGGACGAACGCTCTCTCCGCGGTGCTGGCCGGGGCTCCCGACGGCGCGTGCGTCCTGGTGGACGGCCTGGTGGCGTGCGGTGTGCCCGAGGTGGTGGTGCCCCACGCGGGGCGGCTGCGGCTCCACGTGCTGGTGCACCTTCCGCTGGCCGACGAGTCGGGGCTGTCGATGCGGGAGGCCCGGGACCTGGACGCGCGCGAACGGGCCGTCCTGAGGTGCGGGGTGGCGGTGGTGGCCACGAGCGCGTGGGCGGCCCGGCGGTTGGCCGCGCACCACGGTCTGGCCGAGGCAGGCGTGCCCGTGGAGGTGGTGCGACCGGGGGTGGATACGGCACCACTGGCGCGCGGCAGCGGGTTCGAGGAGGGGGCGGGCCGCGTCCCGCGGCTGGTGTGCGTGGCCTCGTTGACTCCGCGCAAGGGACACGACCTGTTGTTGCGCGCCCTCGGGTCCCTCGTGGAGCTTCCGTGGGAGTGCGTGTGCGCGGGACCGGGTTCCCCTCCTCCGCTCGCGGCCGCGCTGGCGGGCCGGGTGCGGTTCACCGGTCCGGTGGTCGGCGCGGAACTGGAGGCCGCGTACGCCTCCGCCGACCTGCTGGTGCTGGCCTCCCGCGCGGAGACCTACGGGATGGTCGTGACCGAGGCGCTGGCCCGGGGCGTGCCGGTGGTGGCCACCGAGGTGGGAGGGGTTCCAGAGGCGTTGGGCCGGGCCCCCGACGGGCGCGTGCCCGGTCTGCTGGTGCCGTCCCGGGACGCGGCGGCACTGGAACGAGCGCTGCGGGACTGGCTGACCGACGCGAACCTGCGTGCATCTCTGCGCGACGCGGCTCGAGTGCGCCGCACGGCTCTGGCGGGGTGGCCCGAGGCTGCCCGGGAGATGGCGCGAGTACTCGGTCTCTGAGCCGCCCCGGAACGGGTGGGTGCGTGTGACCGGGTTCTCCGGCGGTCGCATGTCCTCATACCAGGTCCGGTGGTATCGTGCATAGGGTGCAAAAATTCTTGCGATGCATTTTTGCCGCCCCGGCAGATCTCTTCCGCCCGCGCACCCTCACCCGTTTCTCCTTCACCAGAGGCCAGCCTTGAGTACTCCTCAGTCCCAGGGCACCGCACGTACACCGATCATGCGCACCCTGAGCGGGCTGCTGATCGTCCTCGGCGTGACGATGCTCAGCGGCACGATCGTCTCGGTCGCGCTACCCCAGATCCTCGGGTCCCTCCAGGGCACCCAGTCCCAGTACACCTGGGTGGTGACCGCGACGCTCCTGGCGTCCACGGCCTCCACCCCCGTCTGGGGCAAACTCGCCGACCTCTTCCCGAAGAAGCGGCTGCTCCAGATCTCGATCGTGCTGTTCATCGTGGCCTCGCTGCTGAGCGGGTTCGCCCAGAACACCGAACAGCTCATCGCCTTCCGCGCCCTCCAGGGACTCGGCATGGGCGCCTCCCAGGTCCTGGTCCAGGCCACCATCGCGGCCCTGGTCAGCCCCAAGGAACGCGGTCGCTTCAACGGCATCATCGGCGCCATCATGGCCGTGGCCACCGTCGGGGGCCCGCTGATCGGCGGGGCGCTCACGGACGCCTCCTGGCTGGGCTGGCGCTGGTGCTTCTTCATCGGCGTCCCGTTCATGCTGGTCGCGCTGGTGGTGCTCACCCGCACCCTGCACCTGGTGGAGGAGCGCCGCGCCAACGTGCGCGTGGACTACCTCGGCGCCACGCTGATCGCCGCCGGGGTCAGCACCATCCTGCTGTGGGTGACCTTCGTCGGTGCCAGCTTCGCGTGGATCTCCTGGCAGACCGGCGCCATGGTCACCGGCGGGCTCGCGCTGCTGGCCGTGGCCGTGTGGGTGGAGAACCGGGTGGCCGAGCCGGTCATCCCTCTGCACCTGGTACTGCGCCGCGAGCCCATGATCGCGATCGTGGCCAGCGTCGCGGTGGGCATGGCGATGTTCGGCGGAGCGGTCTTCCTGGGCCAGTACTTCCAGCTGGCCCGGGGCTACTCGCCGACCGCCGCCGGGCTGCTCACCACCCCGCTGATGCTCGGCATGATGGTCTCCTCCACCATCTCCGGCTGGCTGGTCTCCCGCTCGGGCCGGGTCAAGGCCTACGTCGTCACCGGCCTCGTGTTCCTGTCCCTCGGGTTCCTGCTGCTGTCCACCATCGACGCGACCACCTCGCTGTACGTGGTGTCCCTGGGCATGCTGGGGGTCGGCGTGGGCGTGGGCATGTCCATGCAGAACCTCGTGCTCGTCGTGCAGAACTCGGTCCCGCTGCGCGAGCTCGGGGCCGCCAGCGGGGCGATCACCTTCTTCCGGTCCCTCGGCGGCACCATCGGCGTCTCCGTGCTCGGGGCGATCCTGGCCAACCGGGTGAGCACGAACGTCACCGACGGCCTCGCCGTCTCGGGCGTGGAGGTCCCCGCCGGAGGCGCCGACGGCACCACCCTGGACCTGGCGGGTATGCCGCCGTTCCTGCGCGAGATCGTCGAGGGTGCCTACGGCTCCTCCACGGGCGACATCTTCCTGGTCGCCACCGGTATCGCCGTGGTCGGTCTGGTCGTGGCGCTCTTCCTGCCGCGAGTCCAGCTGCGGGACACCGTGGACATGGCACCGCCCGAGAAGGAGGAGCGGCCGGAGCCCGGGGAGCGGGCGACGCTGTCCTCCTGATCCGGAAGGCCCCGTGGCACAGGGCCTTCCGTCTTGCGCCGGGGTGGTTCGGGTTGGAGACTGCGGAGTGGTTCCCCCGAGTCCCCCCACCCACAGGAGCGCGAGACCCCATGACGGACACCCCGATCGACGGCACCGTCGCCCACACCGCCCGCGTGTGGAACTACTGGCTGGGCGGAAAGGACAACTACCCCGTCGACCGCGAGGTCGGTGACCGCGTCAGGTCCCTGTTCCCCCAGGTCGCGGAGGCCGCGCAGGGAGACCGTCTCTTCCTGCGCCGCGCCGTGGGCCACCTGGTCCGGGAGGAGGGGATCACCCAGTTCCTCGACGTCGGTACCGGGCTGCCCACCGCTGGCAACACCCACGAGGTGGCCCAGACGCTCGACCCCTCGGCCCGGGTCGTGTACGTCGACAACGACCCCCTGGTCCTGGCCCACGCCCGCGCGCTCCTGGTGGGCACCGACGCGGGTCGGACCCAGTACGTGGACGCGGACCTGCGTGACGTGGACGCGGTCCTCGAAGCCGCCAGCGAGACGCTCGACCTGGCGCGGCCCGTCGGGCTGACCCTGATGGGCACCATGGGCCACTTCGAGATCGGGGAGGCGGTCCGCCTGGTGCGCGCCTACGTCGACCGTCTGGCCCCGGGCAGCTTCCTCGCGGTGTGCGACGGCGTACTGGCGCACATGGAGGTCGAGGACGCCGAACGGGCCGCCGAGGGCATGCGGGTCTGGGAGCAGCACGTGGCCCAGAAGTACCACATGCGCACCGTGGAGGAGTTCCGGAGCTTCTTCGACGGCTACGAGTTGGTGGAACCGGGCGTGGTCTCGGTGTTCCAGTGGCGGCCCGAACCCACCGAGGTGGGCACCGTGCGCCCCATCCCCCAGTACGCGGGCCTGGCCCGCAGGACCTGACCGGACCGGTCCCCGAAGGGGCCCCGGGAGACAGATCCGGGCAAAGGCTTCCTGGATCGGACCTCCCGGACGCACCCGAGCTGGCACTCTGGGAGGAGGCGTCCGCACGTTGGCGGTCGCACTCCACCGGGAGGAGTCCCGTTGAGCTCTGTGTCCGAGAACCCACCGCCCGCCTTCGATCCGGGTTGGTTGGCCCTGCGGGAGGGCGCCGACTCCGAGGCCCGCGCCACCGCGACGCTCGAAGCGCTCCGCGCCTTCCTGGAGGGGCCCGGCGGCGCACCGCGCGGGCGGCCGGTCAGGATCGCCGACCTCGGGTGCGGCTCCGGTTCCCAGGGGCGCTGGCTGGCGCCCCGGTTGTCCGGGGCCCAGCACTGGACCCTCTACGACGTGGATCCCGGCTTGCTGTCCCTGGCCGGGGCGTACCTGCCCACGACCTCGGCGGACGGCGCGCGGGTGAACGCGCGGATGTGCCTGCGGGACGTGGGTACGATCACCGCACAGGACCTTTCCGGGGTTGACCTGGTCACCGGGTCGGCCCTGCTGGACCTGCTCACACACGCGGAGTTGGAGGCGATCGTGCGGGCGGTGACCGGTGCGGGCTGCGCCGCCCTGTTCACGCTGTCGGTGGCCGGCCGGGTGGAGCTCTTCCCGGGTGACAGGGACGACCCCGCGCTGACGGAGGCGTTCAACGCCCACCAGCGCCGGGGCGGCCGGTGGGGGCCGGAGGCGGCCCGAGCGGCCGCGGGGTCGTTCGGCGAACACGGGTACCGAACCCTGGTCTCGCACAGCCCCTGGCGACTGGGCCCGGAGAGCGTTCCGCTCGTTCGTTCCTGGCTTCGGGGGTGGGTGGAGGCGGCCCTGGAGCAGGACCCGGACGCGGCCGTGGGCGGATACCTGGAGCGTCGGCTCGGCGAGTGCGAACGGGGTGAACTCGGCGTGATCGTGCACCACGACGACCTGTTGGCGCTCCCCGGGGAGGGACCACCACCCGAGGAGGCCGTGCCCCACCGATGAACGGCACCGGAGGACGGTGGTCCAGGATCGTGCGCCCGCTGGTCGGGGTCGCGGTCCTGGCCGGGGTGGTGTGGTGGTTCCCCCTGGAGGCCTTCACCGCTGCCTTCGGCGCGGTCGACCCCGCCACGGTGGCGGCGGCGCTGGGGATCGGGCTGTTCACGACCCTGCTGTGCGCGGCCCGCTGGATCCTGGTGGCACGCGGGGTGGGCCTGCGCCTGCCGTGGTCACGGGCGGTGGGCGACTACTACCGTGCGCTGCTCCTGAACGCGGTCCTGCCCGCAGGCGTGCTCGGGGACGTGCACCGGGCGTTCAGCCACGGTCGCTACGCGGGAGACCTGGCCCGTGGGGTGCGCGCGGTCCTCCTGGAGCGCATGGCCGGGCAGGTGGTGCTCGCCGCGACCTGCGCGGTGCTGCTGTTCACCCTGCCCACCGCCCTCCTGGGCCCGGGGCTGCTGGCGGTGGCCGCCTCCCTGGGTGTGTTCGGCGTGCTGGCGTTGGTGGTCGGGGTCGGCTGGGTGCTCGGGCGCCGACGGGGGTCGGCCTGGTGGCGGACCCTGTCGGCGACGGTCGCGGACACCCGGGCCGGTCTGTTCACGGTGTCGACCGGCCCGGGGGTGGTCCTGCTGTCGGCGGCCGCGCTGGCCGGACACCTCACCCTGTTCCTGGTGGCGGCCCGGGCGGTGGGGATCGCCGTGCCCGCCCCGGTCCTGCTCCCGTTGTTGGTGCTGGCGCTGGTGGCGATGAGCGTTCCGGCCAACGTGGGCGGGTGGGGGCCGCGTGAGGCGGTGACGGCGCTGGCCTTCGGCGCCGCCGGGCTGGGCGCCCAGGCGGGCGTGACGGTGTCAGTGGCCTACGGGCTGCTGGCCCTGGTCGCCGCCCTTCCCGGCGGGCTGGTGCTGGTGTGGCGGCTCCTGCGGGTCGAGCACGTTGAGGTACCCGGCGAACACCTTCACCAGGTGCGCCAGAAGATCACGGCCCTCGGCGGCCGTGGCGCGTGAGGGCTGTCCCACCACTCCGGAACGCGTGTAGCGGGACAGTCCCGTGGTGAGCATGTGGTCGCGCCGGTCGGCGAGGTGGTCGGCCTCCTCGTAGCCGGGCCGGACCAGGTCCGGGCGCACGTGGAGCAGGACCGAGGTCTCCAACTCCCCGGCGTGCATGTCCCGGTCGTTGGTGGTGTTCATGCCCGACGCCCTGCGGGCGGCCTCCCAGTCGTGTGGGCCGGGGAAGAGCGCCATGTCCCCCCGCGAGGCCTGGACGAGGTTGGCGAGCACGTGGTTGCCACCGTGCCCGTTGACCAGGACCAGTTTGGTGGTGCCCGCGGCCCGCAGGGACGCCGCGATGTCGGAGGCCATCGCGTACAGGGTGGGCGCGGTGACGCTGACGGTTCCGGGCCAGGCCTCGTGTTCGTGCGAGCAGCCGAAGCTGATCGGGGGCAGCACCCGCAGCCCGGGGTGGGCGTCGGCCAGGCTTCGCGCCAGGGCGCAGGCGATGACGGTGTCGGTGGTCAGCGGCAGGTGGGGGCCGTGCTGCTCGAGACTGCCCACGGGCAGCAGCGCCACCCGGGCGGCGCGTGTGCGCTCGTCCTGGCTGGTGTCGCCGGGCAGGGGATCGGAGAAGTCCATGGGGCCATCCTCCCTCGTGGCGACGACCGAACGCGGCGCCCCCTCCGCCCCCGGGCGCGCCGGACCCCGGACCCCGTCTCGGCTCGGGGGCCCTGACCGGCCCCCGCCCGCCGGAGGCGGGGCCGACAGCCCTCCCCCGGCTTTCAGTGGCCCAGGCGTCCGCGCCAGGCGGTGAGTTCGTGTGAGGTGCGCACGGCCCGGTCCGGGTGGATGGTGGCCACGGCCTGCACGAGGCCGTCGGCGATGATGATGCCGGTCAGGGCCTCCGCCGTCATGCCCGTGGGGGTGTGCGGGGCGGACAGGACGATGTCCACGCTGTCGCGCAGTTCCCCGGTGAGTTCGTCGGTCACCAGCAGGGAGTGGGCACCCACCGCTCGGGCCCGTTCGAGCAGCACCTCCACCTCCGGCAGGACCCGCCCGGGGGCGAAGACCACGACGGCGTCGCCCCGGTGGATGCCCAGCAGGTCGTCTGCCAGCCGGAAGCCGTCGGTGTCTATGGTGCGGGCGCGGGCGCCGGTGCGGTTGAGCTTGAGGGCCAGGTGCTCGGCGGCGATGTTGGAGGAGCCGACGCCGTAGGTGACGGTCTGCCCGGCCTCGGCCAGGACCTCCACGGCGCGGGTGAGCTGCTCGGGTGAGGTGGCCGTGCGAACGTGTTCGACGCGGTCGCGGGCCTCGTCCACCACCCGGTCCCAGAGAGAGGTGAAGTCCCGTCCCATGCGGTCGATGCGTTCACGCAGGCGTACGTCCGGGGCGACCTCGGAGGTGAAGGGGGCGGCGATCTCCTGCTTGAGGGCGGGCAACCCGGAGTAGCCCAGGCGGCGCAGGGTGCGGATGACGCTGGCGTTGCTGGTGCCACTGGCGCTGCCGAGCTCCTGGGCGTTGGAGTAGAGGATCTGCTCGACCGGCGAGGCAGTGAGCAGGCGACAGACCGATCGCTCCGCTGGCGAGAGGCTTTCCCAGTGAGTGCGCACCAGGGTGTGGAGGCGTTCCAGCCCCGGATTCGAAGAACTATTTGTTACAGCTCTTGACTGTGGCGTAGCACTCATTACACTCCTGAGGAAACAGTCGTTTCAACTATGCGCGTCTTCGTAATGGATGTTACATGACGTGTTCGGGGGACCACCATCATGACCACCACCTCGTCGCGAACGCCCTCGGGCCTGCCGCTCGTCGAGATCAGCGGCGGCCCACGTGAGCGCGGCATCGCCTACGGAGAGGCCGCACGCGAGCAGATCACCGCGGCCATGGGCTTCTACGAACGCGCCTTCCGCCAGCAGACCGGCCTGAGCTGGGGCGGCGTCCTCGACCGCGCCCGCGGGTGGCTCGACACCTGCCGCGGCTTCGACGCCGACATGGTGACCGAGATGGAGGGCATCGCCGAGGGCACGGGGGTCGACCTCCTCGACGTCCTCGCCCTGAACGTGCGCGGGGAGATCATCTACGACTCCTCGTTCCGCGCCATGCCCACCGTCACCGAGGCCGACGAGCGCGAGGCCTCGGACGGCTGCACCTCGTTCGCCCTCGCCGAGGGCGCGACCGGCGACGGCCACGTGTACGCGGGACAGAACTGGGACTGGCGGCACGGCACCGCCGACACCGTCCTCATGCTCCGCGTGGTCCAGCCGCCCCGCCCCACGCTCATCATGCAGGTCGAGGCGGGCCAGGTGGGACGACACGGCGCCAACTCCGCCGGGATCGCCCTCAACGCCAACGGACTGGGCGGGCGGTTCGGGTCGGCCGTCGGCGTCCCACAGACCCTGGTCCGCCGCCGCGTCCTGAACTCCTCCCGGCTCTCCGACGCCCTGAACGCACTGGTCAGGACGCGCGCCCACATCGCCAGCAACGCCCTGCTCACCCACCGCTCCGGATACGCCATCGACGTCGAGACCACCCCCGGCCCGTGCCAGTGGATGTACCCCGACGACAAGGGCGTGCTCGTCCACGGCAACCACTACCAGGCCGGCGTCCCGCCCCAGCTGGCCGAGTCCTACCGCCCGCTCTCCACGGACTCGCTCATCCGCGTACCCCGCGCACGGCGCGGCCTGGCCGCCGTCCGCGACGCCGACACCTCCGACGAGGTGCGCGCGGCCGTCCACCGCGCCATGTCCGACCACCTCGGCCACCCCGAGTCCCTGTGCACGCACCCCGACCCCTCCGCCCCCGAGGTGCGCCGCTGGTCCACCCTGCTCTCCAGCCTCGTCGACCTCACCAGCGGCGAGTACCGCGTCGCCGCCGGAAACCCCTGCGAGCACGACTACGAGCTCATGCCCTGGAACCTCTACGACGGCCCGGGCGCCCAGGGCTGACCCACCGTCCGCATCCCCCACTTTCCTGGAGAAGACCGTTGTGAAGGACAGACCACCACGCCGCGCCGGAGCGGTGATCCCCGCCGCCGTCCTGGCGCTCGCAGTGACCGCGTGCACGGCCCCGCCCGCGGGCCCGGAGCTCGAACTGACCCCCACCACCGCCCCCGCCGTGGGTGAGCTGGGCTCGGTGACCTGGATGCTCCCCTCCGAACCCACCTCGCTCGACCTCGACGCCAAGGGCGGCACCGCGCAGAACACCATCCTGGCCAACGTCTGCGAGCGGCTCATGCAGGTCGCTCCCGACCTCAGCGTCGGCCCCGGGCTGGCCGAGTACGCCGAGTGGGAGGACGACTCCACCGTCGTCTTCCGCCTGACCCCGGAGGCCGCCTTCCGCGACGGCACCCCGATCACCGCCGACGACGTGGTGTGGAGCATGGAACGGCACGCCGCGGAGGGCGCCGAGGAGTCCGACGAGTACACGAACGTCGAACGGATCGAGGCCACGGGAGACCGCGAGGTCACCGTCCACATGGGCCAGCGCGACGCCGTGTTCGTCCCCGCCATGGCCGGGAACGGGGGCATCGTCTATGACCGCCGCGCTCTGGAGGCCGACGGCGACGCCTACGGCACACCGCAGGGCGCCGACGCCTGCACGGGCCCCTACCGGCTCACCGAGTGGAGCTCGGGTAGTCGGGTCGTGCTGGAGCGCGACGACGCCTACTGGAACACGCCCCGCGCCGCACGCGTGGAGCGGGTGGAGTTCCGTTGGGCCGTCGAGAACGCCGTGGTCAACACCCTGAACACCGGCGAGTCCGACGGCGCCTACCTGGACACCGCGTCCGCCGCCGTCCCGCTGCTGCGCGACGAGACCGTGCAGGTGTACCAGGGGCCCTCCACCAACGTGTGGTCCCTCATCACCACCGAACGCGGCGGCCTGGCCGACCCCCGACTGAGGCGCGCTCTCTCCCTGGCGCTGGAACGCGACGGCATCTCCCGGTCGGCCTTCGGCGGACTGGCCGAGCCGTGGTCCGCTCCCCTGGGCCCGGGCGGCTGGGGGTACGAACGCGAACGGTTCGAGGAGGCCTACGCGGCGATCGACGCCGCCCCCGCCGACCCCGACGAACCGGAACTGGAACTGGCGCGCGCGCTGGTCGAGGAGGCCGGGGCCCCCGACGAGCCCATCGTCATCGCCAACGACGGTGAACCCGCCCGCACCATCATCGCCAACGCCTTCGTGGACGCGGCCGCCAAAATCGGGCTGGAGGCGCGGATCGCCACCGTGCCCCGGCAGCAGTTCGGCAGCTACTACGTGGACCCCGAACTGCGTTCCCAGGTCGACCTGTTCTCCGACGAGTACTGGGTCTCGAAGAACGACCCCGTGGGCTTCTACAAGAACGGCGCCTCCGACGCCGGGGTGAACTACTCCGGCTTCGCCGACGAGGAGTACGACAGCCTCGTCAAGGAGGCCCAGGCCGCGACCGACGACGCCGAACGGGCCGAACTCGCCGTGGAGCTCCAGGACCGCTGGACCGAGGCCATGCCGTGGATCCCCGTCGTCCAGGTTCCCACGACCCTCGCCATGGGACCAGGGGTGACGGGCGCGCCCGCCTCCTCCGCGTTCCTCTTCTACCCGTGGGCCGCCGACCTCGGTGCCCGAGAGGACGAAGGCCGATGACCACGCACGTGCTGCGCCGCCTCGGCGGCATGCTGCTCACCCTGGCCGTCAGCTCGGCGCTGATCTTCGGCGCCATGTACGCCGCACCGGGTGACCCGGTGTCGTTCCTGGTGGGCGACCCCGAGAACGTCACCCCCGAGCGGATCGCCGCGGTCCGCGCCGAGTACCACCTGGACCAGCCCCTGCTGGTGCAGTACTGGCTCTGGCTCGGCGGCACCGTCACCGGAGACCTCGGGACCTCGTTCCAGTACAACGCGGCGGTGAGCGACCTCATCCTCACCCGCCTGCCCACCACCGTGTCCCTGGTGGCCTACGCGGCGGTGCTCTTCACCGTCCTGGGCATCGCTCTGGGCGCCCTGTCCGCGGTGCGGCGCGGGCGCCGCACCGACGCCGCCGTCACCGCCGGGACCACACTGGCCGCCTCGGTGCCGTCGTTCGTCCTGGCCATCGCGCTGATCTCGCTGTTCGGGGTACAGCTGGGGTGGTTCCCGGTGACCGGCCTGGGCGAGGGGTTCCTCGGCCGCGTCCACCACCTGACGCTGCCCGCGATCGCCCTGGCCACCGGTGCCCTGGCCATCATCTCCCGGGTCACGCGGCAGACGATGGTGGAGCAGTTCGACCTGGAGCACGTCGCGGCGTCGCGGGCGTCGGGGATCGCCGAACGACACGTGGTCCGCCGCCACGTGCTGCGCAACTCCCTGGGCCCCGTCGTGACGATGTGCGGCCTGGTCACCGCCAGCATGCTCAGCGGGACCGTGGTCATCGAGTCCGCGTTCGGCCTCAGCGGGATCGGCGCGCTGCTGGTGGACGCCATCAACAACCTCGACTTCCCGGTCGTGCAGGCCGTCCTGCTGTGCATGGTGGTCGCCTACATGGGGGTCACGACCCTGATCGACCTCGTCCACCCGCTGCTGGACCCGCGGGTCCGTATCGAAAGGAACCGGGTATGACCGCCCAGACGCCCTCCACGGCCGTCACCGTGAGCACCGACCTCGGACGTGCTCGCGGGTCCGGAGGTCGCGGCGCCCTGTGGGTCAGCGGAGGGTTCCTCGCAACGGTGGTCCTGGCCGCCGTGTTCGCTCCACTGGTCGCCCCGGCCGACCCCAACGCCATCGACTTCGGCAACATCTGGGCGCCACCCGGCGCCGACCACTGGCTGGGCACCGACCAGATGGGCCGCGACCTGCTGTCCCGGGTCGTCCACGGTGCGCGGGAGAGCCTGCTCGGCCCGCTGGCCCTGCTCCTGCTCGCCTCCGTGCTGGGCGTGGCGATGGGCACGCTGGCCGCCTGGCGGCGCGGCTGGGTCGACGTCCTCCTGGCCCGCGTCACCGACGTCATGTACGCCTTCCCTGGGCTGCTGTTCGTGGTGCTCGTCATCGCGGTGTTCGGCAGCGGCATGACCACGGCCGTCGTGGCGCTGGGGCTGGCGTTCACTCCGATCATCGCCAAGTTCACCCGCAGCGTCGCACTGGCTGAGTGCGCCAAGCCCTACATCGACGCCTACCGGGTGCAGGGTGTGAGCGGGCTGGTCATCTGTCTGCGCTACCTCATCCCCAACATGGCGCCCGCCTTGCTCGGGTACCTGGTGGTGCTCTTCGGTGAGGGCCTGATGAGCCTGGCCACCCTCAGCTTCCTCGGGTTCGGCGCGCAGCCACCCAGCTCCGAGTGGGGCCTGATGGTCCAGGAGGGGCAGTCCGCGCTGATCCAGGGCGTGCTGTGGCCCGCGCTGGTCCCCGGTGCGGCCATCGCCCTGGTCGTGGTCGCGTTCAACATCGTCGGGGTGCGTGTCGCCGACCGGCTGAACTCACGGAGGTAGGCCCATGCTGCTCGACATCGAGAACCTCACCGTCACCCTCCCCGGCGCCGGGACACGTCGGCCCGTCCTGGACGAGGTCAGCCTCACCGTGCGGCCCGGCGAGGTCGTCGGCCTGGTCGGCGAGTCCGGCTCGGGGAAGTCCACCACCGCCCGCGCCGTCCTGCGGCTGCTGCCCGAGGGCGCCGCCGTCGAAGGCCGGGCCAGCGTCGGCGGGACCGACGTGCTCAGCGCCGCCCCGGCGGAGCTCACCGAGCTGCGCTCCCGGCGGGTCTCCATGGTGTTCCAGGACCCGCGTTCGGTACTCAACCCGGTCCGCCGCGTGGGGGACTTCCTCACCGAACGCCTGGTCCTGGCTCTGGGCACGCCGAAGGCCGAGGCCCGTGCCAGGGCCCTGGACCTCATGGCGGAGGTGGGTCTGAACCGGCCCGAGGAGCGCTTCCGCCAGTTCCCCCACGAGATGTCCGGGGGCATGCTGCAACGAGTCGTGCTCGCCGCGGCCCTGGCCACCGAGCCCGAGCTCCTGCTCGCCGACGAGGCCACCAGCGCACTGGACGCCACCACGCAGGCGGAGGTGCTCTCGGTTCTGCGCGATCTGCGTGAGACCCGGGGCATGGGCGTCCTGTTCATCACGCACGACCTGCACCTGGCCGCCGCCTACTGCCATCGGGTGCACGTCATGTACGCGGGGCGGGTGGTGGAGTCCCGAGAGGCGGCGGCGCTCTTCGCCGACCCGCGCCACCCCTACACACGGGGACTGATCGCCTGCAACCCTGGGCTGGACTCCGACCTGGCCCCCGAACCCATCCCAGGGGCGCCCCCCTCGCTGTCGACGGCCTTCACCGGCTGCCCCTTCGCGCCACGGTGCGCCGACGCGACGGAGCACTGCGCGACCTGGCGTCCCGAGACGTTCCCGCTCGACGACGGCGGGGTCGCCTGTGTCAGGGCCGACACGGCGAGCCGCGGAGCGGGCCCGTCCCGCGTGGAGGAGGAGATCCGATGACCCCGAACGAACCGGCGCTGTCCGTGAGCGGACTGCGCAGGGCCTACTCCATGGGCCGGGGCGTGCCTGAACTGGTGGCCGTGGACGACGTCTCGTTCGAGCTCGCGCCCGGTGGCTCGCTGGGCGTGGTCGGCGAGTCCGGGTCCGGCAAGAGCACCGTGGCCAGGATGTTGGTGGGCCTGGAGCGGCCCGACTCCGGGGAGATCCGGGTGTCGGGTCGGGTGCGCGGCATCAGTGAGCGCGGACGCGCCGCGCGCCTGCGCCGGGCGAGGGAGGTCCAGCTGGTCTTCCAGAACCCGCTGGAGTCCCTGGACCGCCGTCTCACCGCCGCCCAGTGCCTGTGCCACGTCCTGCGGCTGCACGGCGCGGAACGGGCCGAGGCGCAGCGGCGTGCGCTGGAACTCCTCGAACAGGTGGGGTTGGGCGCGCGGGAGGCGGAGGCGAGGCCGCACCGGCTCAGCGGCGGTCAGCGGCAGCGCCTGGCCATCGCCCGGGCGCTGGCGGCCGACCCGTCCGTGCTGGTGCTCGACGAGGCGGTCTCCGCGCTGGACGTGTCCGTGCAGGCGCAGATCCTGCGGTTGCTCAGCGGAATCCGAGAGGAGTCGGGGGTGTCCCTGGTGTTCGTCTCGCACGACCTGGCGGTGGTCGGACAGGTCACCGACGAGGTCCTGGTGATGTACCGGGGTCGGGCCGTCGAACACGGGCCGACCCGCCGCGTGCTGCGCGAACCCGATCACCCCTACACGCGCATGCTGGCCTCCAGCGTGCCGGGAACGGGCTGGGACCCGGCCGAGGTGGTCCGGCTGCGCGCGGAGTTCGCGGCGGCCTCGGGGGCGTGACGCCCCGGAGCTGACACGTCGACGCGGCCCAGCCCCGCGAGTGGACGGGGCCGGGCCTCCTGGCGTCATGGGAGATCAGCCGGTGGTGTCCGTGAGGGCCTCCTCCGCGGCGCGGCGGCCCTGGCGCAGCGCGCCGTCCACGTGCTGGTACCCCTCAGCTGCCAGGTCCGAGCATGCCCAGCCGATCGGGCCCACGGGTGCGCGCTGGTCGGCCCCGTAGCGGTGCAGCCCGCCGAGGTCGTAGCTGGCGGCGTAGGCGCCCCGGGTCCACTCCTCGGAGGCGAAGTCCGACTCGAAGTAGACGACCGGCTCCAGCGCCTCCTCTCCGAGGTAGTGGGAGAGGGACCGCAGGATCGCGTCCCTGCGGTCCTCGGCGGACCGGCGCAGGAGGTCGTCGGCGGGCTCATCGGAGACGAAGGCCACCAGGGTGCCGCGCTCGTCCCCGTGGTTGGTGTTGTCGTAGACCTCCTGGCAGAGCTCCCTGGCACCGAACCCGGTTCCGGAGAGCCCCCGGTCCCGCCAGAACGGGCGGTCGTAGACCGCGTGGACCTTGATGACCAGGCCCATGGACGTGTGCTGGTGCATCTGCTGCTGAAGCCACGGCAGTGCGGGTTCGAAGGTGATCCGGGAGTACAGGGTGGGCGGTACCGCCACGATCACGCGGCGGGCCCGTACGGTCGCGCGTTCGGAGATGACCGTGGCCCCCTCCTCGCTCCAGCGAACGGTCCGGACCGGGGTGTCCAGGAGGACCGTGCCCTCCCCCAGCGCGTCGGCCATGGTCCGGGAGACCGACTGCATACCGCCCACCACCCGGCGGTCCAGGATGAAGTCCTCGTCCACCAGGTGGGAGAACGACCCGGCGGAGGCCGCCATGAGGACCGCCTGGAGCGCGGAGAAGGCGTGGGCGGGTTTGGTGAGCATGCCCCCGGCCATGAAGATGCCGATGTTCTCGCGGGCGGCCTCGTCGTCGGTCTGGCGCCGCAGCCACTCGGTGAAGGTGACGGTGTCCAGCTCACGGGCGAGCGGGTGGTCCCAGGGGCGTTCGACGCCGATCTCCTCGACCAGACCGTCCAGGGTCGCGATGACCCGCGCCATCTCCGCCTCGGTCCGCTCCCCCGCCGGGAACATGTCCCCCGTGTACTCGTGCCGGGAGCCGTCGGGGGCGAGGTAGACGTTGGCGCCCTCGCGGTGGCGCGGGTAGGTGTCCAGCCCGAGCTCGTCCAGGAGTCCGAGCAGTTCGGTCTGGTCGGGCGAGACCCACTGGCCGCCCAGCTCCAGGAAGGCCCCGTCGACCTCGCGGGACCAGGTGCGGCCGCCCACGCGGTCGCGGGCCTCCAGGACGGCCACGGTGCGTCCGGCGGCCTGGAGGGTGCGTGCGGCCATCAGTCCGGCCGGGCCCGCGCCCACGACCACGACGTCACGGTCGATGACCTCGTCGCTGCCGATGACGTGTGTGCCACTCATGGGTGCGCTCCTTCGAACCATTAAATGAATACCATTCATTAACGGACACGGGGCCCCCGGTGTCAAGCGGGACACTCCCACGAGCAGCACTGATACCGGCGCCGACGCGCCGCTCCTAGACTGGTGGCGACCTCGTCCGGGCCCGACAGGAAGCAGGCGCCAGTGAGTCAGGGAACGCGCAGTGGGCGGGGCAGGGGCAGACCCTCCTCACCGGTGCTCTCACGTGAACGCGTCACCCTGGCCGCTATCCGGATCGTCACCGAACAGGGCTACCGGCACCTGACCATGGCCGCCCTGGCGAAGGAGCTCGGCGTCGCCGCCTCGGCGCTGTACAACCACGTCGCCTCCAAGCGCGACGTGCTCATCCTGTTGCAGGAACGCGTGAACGAGCGGATCGACGACTCCGCCTTCGGCACCGAGCCCTGGGACCAGGCCCTGCGGCAGTGGGCGCGCTCCTACCGGCGGTGCTTCATGGAGCACACGGCGCTCATCCCGGTCATGGCGGTGCTGCCCGTGGCCGACTCCCCCGGGACGCTGCGCATGTACGAGCGCGTGACCCGTGCCCTGGAGGACGCCGGGATCGTCGGCGCGGACGCGGTGGACATCATCGTCGGTGTCGAGGCGCTGGTCTTCGGAGCCGCCTACGACGCCTCCGCCCCCGAGGGGATCTTCGATCCGGGCGGGATGGGGGAGGTCGCGCCCACCTTCACACGGTTCGCGGCGCAGAGGTCGGCGGACCCCCGCGCGGCCGCCGACCGGGCCTTCGAGCTCGCACTCGACGCCCTGGTCAGCGGCCTGCGCCAGAGGTACACGGACTGAGCCGCAGGGCCCGGGTCACCCCTCCAGCGCGTGCATCACGTGCTTGACCCGGGTGTACTCCTCCACCGAATACAGCGACAGGTCCTTGCCGTAACCCGAGGACTTGAAGCCGCCGTGCGGCATCTCCGCCGTGAGCAGTACGTGGGTGTTCACCCAGACACAGCCGAAGTCGAGATCGCGGGTGAGGCGCATCGCGGCGGCGTGGTCGGAGGTCCACACACTGGAGGCCAGTGCGTAGTCCACGTCATTGGCGAGTTCCACGGCCTCCGCCTCCGAGGAGAAGGTCTGGACGGTCAGGATCGGACCGAAGGTCTCCTCCTGCACCAGCTCGTCGTCCTGGCGCACGCCGGTGATCACCGTCGGCTGCACGAAGTAACCTTCGCCCTCGACCGCCCGGCCGCCGGTGACCACTGTGGCGTGTTCGGGCAGACGCGCGAGCTTGCCGGTAACCGACGCGAAGTGGCGGGCGTTGTTCAGCGGGCCGTAGTCGTTGCGCGACTCGTCGGCCTCTCCCGTCCGGGTGCCGCGCGCGGCCTCGGCTAGCAGCTCCACGAAACGGTCGTGGGCGCTCTCCTCGACCAGGACCCGAGTGACGGCGGTGCAGTCCTGCCCCGCGTTGAACGTGCCGAACTCCACCAGGGCCTTCGCGGTGGCGGGCAGATCGGCGTCGGCGAAGACCACCGCCGGGGCCTTGCCACCCAGC
Organism: Nocardiopsis sp. SBT366; assembly: GCF_001083815.1. Classification (NCBI taxonomy): domain Bacteria; kingdom Bacillati; phylum Actinomycetota; class Actinomycetes; order Streptosporangiales; family Nocardiopsidaceae; genus Nocardiopsis; species Nocardiopsis sp. SBT366. Next base: position 27,443 of record NZ_LAVM01000060.1, read on the forward strand.
TCCAGGTGGCCGCGCTTGAGCCCCTTGGCCGCCGAGGCGGCGACCTGCTGGCCGGCGCGCACCGATCCGGTGATGGAGACCATGGCCGGTTCGGGGTGCTCCACCAGGAGCCGCCCGGTCCCGGCGTCGCCCAGGACCACGTTGAACACGCCCGCAGGGAGGATCTCACCCATCAGCCGGGCCAGGACCAGGGTGGACTCGGGGGTGGTGTCGGAGGGCTTGAGCACGACGCAGTTGCCCGCGGCCAGGGCGGGGCCGATCTTCCACACCGCCATGAGCAGCGGGTAGTTCCACGGCGTGACCTGGGCGACGACCCCGACCGGCTCACGGCGGACGTAGGAGGTGTGGCCCTCCATGTACTCGGCGGCGGCGCGGCCCTCCAGGGTGCGGGCGGCACCGGCGAAGAAGCGCAGGTGGTCAACGCCCATGGCGATCTCCTCCTGGGAGATCATCCACCGGGGCTGGCCGGTGTTGCGGTGCTGGGCCTCCACGATCTCCTCGGCGTTGGCCTCGACCGCGCCCGCGATCCTGAGCAGCAGCCGCTGCCGCTCCCCAGGGGTGACGCGCCGCCAGGTGGCGAAGGCGGTGCGCGCCGCGTCGAAGGCGGCGTCGACGTCGGCCTGGTCGGAGACGGGCGAGACCGCGACGGTGGTCCCGTTGGTGGGGTTGACGACGTCGAGCCGGTCCTGACCGTGGGCGTCGACGAAGGCGCCGTTGACGAAGTTCTGGAGGGGACTGCTCATGAGGTCACTCCTGGGACGCCGATTAATGATTGGCGTTCATTTTAGAGGCCGGGCGAGTGAGCGGCAACACACCCCAGCGACTTTCGAGAGCGAAGGGAGCGGGACCTTTGCGTCGTGCATTCCTGGCGGGAGCGGGGAGACGGTGTCGGCGCGGTCCTTCCGGAAACTGTCGGCGCCGGTCCGTACAGTGCGCTCATGGAGACCACCGACCCCAGGCGCATGCTCGCCGTCGAACACGCCGCCCTCGTGGCCGACCTGCGGGAACTCACCGACGAGCAGTGGAACCAGACCTCACTGTGCACCGAGTGGAACGTGCACGAGGTGGTCGCGCACCTCGGCTCGGGCATGACCATCGGCCAGCTCGGATGGATCGTCTCCATCCTGCGCTCGGGCCTGCGCCCCGCGGTCCACAACCGCAGGCAGATCGCCCGCTTCGCCCGACACGAGCCCGCCGCCACACTGGCCAGGTTCGCCGCCCTGGGTACCGAGGGCGGCGAACCCGTGCGGCTGCCCTCCGGCGACCCCTCCCCCTGGCTCGGCGAACTCGTCGTGCACGGCCAGGACGTCCGCCGCCCGCTCGGGATCGAGCGCGAGCCCACACCTGAGGCGGTGGCCGAGGTGGCACGGTTCCTCGCCTCCCGCGACTTCGCCGTGAACAGCAGGACCCAGGTCAAGGGGTTGCACCTGCGGGCCACGGACGCGGACTTCACCACGAACGACCCCGGGCTGCCCGTGGTGGAGGGTCCGCTGCTCGCGCTCGTCATGCTCATGGCGGGCCGTCCCGCCTACCTGGACCAGGCGAGCGGCACGGGCCTGCCGGAACTGCGCAGCAGACTGGAGGCCTGACCCGGGGGCTCAGCCGTCGTGGGCGGCCCAGTACGCGGCGAGTTCCGCGCCCAGCTCGTCGGCGGCCTGCATGGGCAGGGAGTGGGTGGTCTGCGGCCAGACGGTGACGGGTTCCCTGCCCAGTTCCCGGGCGCGCTCCCCGGCCTCCTCGCCACCGGCCAGGGAGCTGTCGCTGGCCAGGTCGATCCGGACCGGCATCGACATGGACCGCCACTCCTCGTCCGAGAGGGTGCGCGGCACCAGGGTGGCCGAGTCGTAGTGCCGTGAGCCCTGGTCGATCATCGACGACATCGGGGTGCGCTCGCGGACCTCCTCGACCGTGACCCCACCGATCTCCGCCATGCCCCGGTCCTTCCACGACTGCGGCACGGGGAGCAGCAGCAGCGAGGACCACAGGTAGGTGGAGGCGGGCAGCCCCCGAAGGACCATCACCGGTTCGAGAAGCGTCAGCGAGGCCACCCGACCGGGGTGTTCGAGCGCGTGGACGGCGGCGATGGCCCCACCGAAGGAGTGCCCCACCACGTGGACGCGTTCCAACTCCAGCTCGGCGAGCACCTGTTCCACCCAGGCCGCCTGGTCGTCGAACGAGGTGAACGGCGTCGACTGCGTGGACATCCCTGCGTCACCGATCGCGTCCATCGCGTAGAGGGTGCGCTGGCCGACCCAGTGGGTGATGTTCGCTCCCCACATCGGCGCCCCGGACCGGATTCCGGGCAGCAACACGACCGGCGGGTCGCCCTTGGCCCCCTCCTCGGTGGCGGTCCACTCGTACACCCGCACGGACCCGTACTCGGTGGCGACGTCGTGGGAGCGGGTGGGCTCGGGCAGGGTCGCCATCACATCGTCGTAGGCCTCCCGGTAGGAGGCGTGCCCCTCCGAACTGCGCCAGTGCCCCACGGCGGGCTCGGGCGCGACGACCGCGACCGCCTTGTCGACGACCAGCCAGGCCACCGCCAGCACGGCCAGGACCTGGAGCACGCGGCGCAGCCGGGGACGGCGGTTCTCGCGGTCGCTCATGACCCCTCCAAGGAAAAATACGATCGTATTGACCGCACTCCGAGTGTACACCCATCTCAATACGATCGTATTTTCCTTGGCTAGGATGGGACCATGAACAACCCGGAACCCGACCCGAGACGGACCGAGATCTTCCACGCGGTGTGGCAGGTGATCGCGGAGAACGGCATGGGAGCCGTGTCCATGCGCAACGTCGCCACGGCCGCCGGGGTGTCGGTCGGACGCATCCAGTACTGGTTCCACAGCAAGGACGAACTCCTCCAGGCCAGCCTGGAGGCGATGCTGTCGAGCGCCGAACGGCTCCACGACGAATCCACCCGGGACACGGACGACCGCGAGACCCTCTGGGAGCTGGTCGGGCACCCCATCCCCCGGGCCGAGACGGCCCGCGCCGGGGTCTCGGTCTTTCACCAGTACGTCGCCGCCGGGTTCAACCACCCTGCCCTCGCCCGCCTGCTGGCCGAGGCCAAGGAGGGGGAGGAGGCCGAAGCCGCCCGGCTCCTCGGCAGGGTCGCGCCCGACCTCCCCGACCCCCGTGCCGCCGCGCGTGGCCTCATGGCCACGGCCGACGGCCTGTCCATGCGCGTCCTGATCGGCGGCCTGTCCTCGCTGGAGGCCGAACGGACCCTGCGCGGCCAGCTGGACCGGCTCCTGGCCTGACCCCTAGGCTGCCGGACCCGAGGACCATCCACAGAGGGGAAACGGAGCACATGGGCTGGCAGGCGCCGAACATGGACGGACGCACGATCGCGGTGACGGGCGCCAGCTCGGGGATCGGGCTGTGGATCACCCTGTTCCTCGCCCGGGCCGGAGCCGACGTCGTGCTGCTGTGCCGCGACACCCGACGCGGCGAGCGGATCGCCTCGGCCCTGCGCGAGGAGGTCGAGGGCGCCCACGCACGGGTGGTGCGGATCGACACCTCGGACCTGGCCAGCGCCAGGGCGGCCGGAGCCGAACTCGCCGACCTCCCGCGGCTGGACGCCCTGGTCAACAACGCCGGGCTCGTGGGCGCACCGGCGCAGCGCGAGGTCAGTGTGGACGGGCACGAACTGACCCTGGCCACCAACGCGCTCGGCCACCACATCCTCACCCACGAGGTGCTGGAGACACTGGAGCGGACCTCCGGCCGCGTCGTCTGGATGGGGTCGATGAGCGCCAAACTGGTCCGCCCCTCCCCCGACGACCTCGAGCTGGAACACACGTACTCACCGTGGCGGGCCTACGCGCAGTCCAAGCTGGTCACCCACGCGCTCGGGTTCGAACTGCACCGAAGGCTGGCCGCGCGCGGATCGAGGGTACGGAGCCTGGTCGCGCACCCCGGTTACTCGCTGCCGGTGCTCTCACCGAGCGTGGGAGAGCTCTTCACCCCGCCCCGGCCCACGGCCCTGGACCGGCTCCAGTACCCGTGGGCGCAGGGAACCGACCGGGGCGCGCTGCCCGCCGTGCTCGCGGCCACCTCCCCCGAAGCCCTGAGCGGCCAGTTCTACGGGCCCCGCGGCGGTCTGCGCGGCGAGCCCGCCCTGTCCGGAGGGGTCGCCGGGGTGGAGGGCGCGGGTTCGCGCGGAACCGGAGGCCCGGGACGCAGGAGCATCGACCCGTTGGTCGGGGCGGCCGTGTGGTCGTTCGCGGCGCGGGCCTGCGAGCTGCCCTGACCGACGTGGGGAAGGGCACAGGAGGAAGGTGGTTGCACAGCGCGCAAAATCGGGCGAGACGGGGCGTTTCGTCGCCTAACCTGGAAGCCACAGTGGCGTTCTCGGCGGAATATCCCCTTCCGTCCCGGAATACTGCCGTGACCAGCGGGGTTGATCGTTCGGACGGTACAGCCCGCACCCCGCTCATCCCCCGGATCCAGGCCACCCCAAGCGCGCAAGGAAGTATGTGACCAGGCAACCCGACGTGACAAACTCCGACGAGGTCGCGGACAAGCGCGCGACCCGACTCGTCATCCCGCTCCTCCTTGTCTCGGCCTTCGTCGTCATCCTCAACGAGACGATCATGGGTGTGGCGCTGCCCGCGCTCAACCGCGACCTCGGCATCTCGGTCTCCACCGGGCAGTGGCTGACCTCGGCCTTCATGCTCGTGATGGCCGTGATCATCCCCGTGACCGGGTTCCTGCTGCAACGGTTCCACCTGCGGCAGGTCTTCATCGCCGCGATGACCCTGTTCAGCATCGGTACTCTGATCTGCTTCCTCGCGCCGAACTTCACGGTCCTGCTGCTGGGCCGGATCGTGCAGGCCAGCGGAACCGCCATCATGATGCCGCTGCTCATGACGACCATCCTCAACACGGTCCCGGCTGACCGCCGCGGCCGCGTGATGGGCAACATCTCCATCGTCATGGCGGTGGCGCCCGCCGTCGGGCCGACCCTGTCCGGGCTCATCCTGAGCGTGCTGGACTGGCGTTGGCTGTTCGGACTCGTGCTGCCGATCGCCCTGCTCGCCCTCGGGCTGGGCGCCGCCTTCATCCGCAATGTCACCGAGCCCCGCGCCGCCCGTATCGACGTGCTCTCGGTGATCGTGTCCGCCTTCGCCTTCGGCGGCCTGGTCTACGGCTTCTCCAGCCTGGGCAAGGCGGCCGACGCCGACGCGCCCATCCCGCCGTGGGTGGCGCTCCTCGTGGGAGCCGTCGCCCTGGTGCTGTTCGTGTGGCGCCAGATCGGGCTCCAGAAGGAGGACCGGGCCCTGCTCGACCTGAGGGTGTTCCAGTCCCGCCAGTTCTCGATCTCCATCGGGCTGGTGCTGGTGAGCTTCATGGCGCTGTTCGGCACGATCATCCTGCTGCCGATCTACATGCAGAACGTGCTCGGCCACGACACACTCGCGACCGGTCTCACCCTGTTGCCCGGTGGTCTGGTGATGGGTCTGCTGGCCCCGTTCGTGGGTCGACTGTACGACCGCTTCGGGCCCCGGCCCCTGGTCACCCCGGGAGCCGGTGTGGTCACGCTCGTGATGTGGAGCATGACCTTCTTCGGCACCGAGACTTCGCTCGGGTACGTCGTCGCCGCGCACATGGCGCTCAGCGTCGGGCTCGGACTCATGTTCACCCCGCTGCTCACCGGTGCGCTCGGTTCCCTGCGGCCCTCGCTGTACTCCTACGGCAGCGCCGTGGTGGGCACCGTGCAGCAGGTGGCGGGCGCCGCCGGCACCGCGACGTTCATCGCCGTGATGTCCGCCGTCGCCGCCAGTCAGCTCAACGACGGCGCGGACGCCGTCGTCGCCGAGGCGGGCGGTATCCACATGGCGTTCGTCCTGGGTGCGGTGATCGCCAGCCTGGCGTTCTTTGCGACCTTCCTGGTGCGCCGGTCCGAGGCCGGTCAGGAGCCCGAGAGCCTTCCTGTTCACTGATCCCGAGCTGTAGGGGGGCGGCGACCACCGCCCCTCTACAGTGGGCTCCGTGAACGAGCCACTCGTACGAGCCCTCCTCGAAGAGCAGCACCCGGATCTCGCCAGCAGGGATCTGCGCCCCGTCGAGGGCGGCTGGGACAACCAGATGTGGCGCCTGGGCGAGGACCTCGCAGTCCGGATGCCCCGCTCTCAGCGCGCGCCCGACCTCCTGCGCATGGAGTACCGGTGGTTGCCGGCTCTGGCCCCGCGTCTCTCCCTGCCCATCCCGGTCCCCGTGCGCCTCGGCACGCCGTCCCCACACTTCCCCCACACCTGGCTGATCACCACCTGGATCACCGGTGACCCTGCGGACCGCTCTCCCGTGACCAGAGATCCCCACACGCTCGCGGACTTCCTGACCGAGCTCCATCGCCCAGCCCCAGCTGACGCCCCGGCCAACCCACAGCGCGGTATGCACCCACGCGACCTCATCGGGGACTTCGAGCAGTTCGAGCAGTACGCCCGAAGCACCGCGGACCCCGACCAGATTCCCCGGATCCTGAAGGTCTGGCAGGCCGCAGTTGACGCACCCCAGTGGCATGGCCCCCCGGTGTGGCTGCACGCGGACCTGCACCCGGCCAACGTCGTCACCACCAACGGAGCCCTCACAGGTGTCGTGGACTTCGGCGAACTCTGCTCAGGCGATCCCGCTACGGACCTCTGCGCCGCATGGGTCCTGCTCCCCAACGCCACGGAGTTCTTCGCCAGGTATCCCACCGACGAGGCCACCATCCAACGCTCCCGAGGCTGGGCCCTCATTCGGAGCCTCGGCCTCATCGAGATCGGCCGTGCCGGCGAACAGGGTCTCCCAGGTGGCAAGCCCACCTGGAAACCCGCAGGCGAAAAGGCCCTCTCCCGAGTACTCGCGTCATTCCCCTAGCCAACTCGCTATTCCGCGTGCGCGGATCGTTTGTCTCTGCTTCGGGCAGTTTTGAAACTCGCGCGGAAGCACTCCAGCCACATGCGGCGCCATGGTGGCCTCCTTGGGCCCATCCCCGCGTGCGCGGGGAGCAGCCCCACCCCGCGGAGCAGGTAGGCGGGACCCGGGGTCCATCCCCGCGTGCGCGGGGAACAGCGTTTTGCCGGGCTTCGACATCCCCGCCCCCCGGGTCCATCCCCGCGTGCGCGGGGAACAGCCAGGGATGCGCCCAGGTCGCGCCCACCACCGTGGTCCATCCCCGCGTGCGCGGGGAACAGGTCAACCCCTCAGTCCTGCGGGTCGGGTTCAGGGGTCCATCCCCGCGTGCGCGGGGAACAGCCCGGTGGGGTGTACCGGGACACGGTGGGAGTGGGTCCATCCCCGCGTGCGCGGGGAACAGATGCGGACCCGGACGGCCCCGGTCAGCAGGTCGGGTCCATCCCCGCGTGCGCGGGGAGCAGGCTTTTTGACCTGCGGACTTACCGGTGGTAAGTGCTCGTTTTTCCAACTTGTTGAGAAACAGACAAAACCGGCATCCGCCTTCGTTGTTGCTGTCACGGGCGAGCCTATAGGCGATGTGTTCCTCCTCGCCTGCGCTGACCGGGATGCGTGTCG
>NZ_LAVM01000061.1:0-34542 GCF_001083815.1 Nocardiopsis sp. SBT366
GGGCTGGGGAGGGGGCGTGGCGCGGTGGGCGTCGTCCGTCTCCTCCAACGGGAGCCCCAGCACGTCCTCGACACGCTGGAGCGCCCCCATGCCCGCCTGCAACTGAACGTAGGCGTTGAACACCTGACCCAGCGGCATCATCATGAAGAAGAGGAAGAGCGTGAAGGAGATCAGTTCTCCCACGGTCATCGCGCCCTCGGCCACCCGCGTGCCCCCCACGGCCAGGATCAACAGGAACGTTCCCTGGACGGTGACGTTGGACGCCGGGGCCACGATCGCACGCCAGAACGCGACGCGCAGCCCCGCCCTGTACACCTCTTCGGCCCGATGTCCGATTCTGCGTGTCTCGTCGGCTTCCGCGCGGAGGGCCCGCACCGTCCGCACCCCGGTCAGCGCACGCTCGACGGCGGTCGCGAGTCGGCCCAGGCGTTGCTGTGTCCTTTCGGTGAGGGGGCGGAGCCGCCTCGCCCCCAGGACGGTCACGGTGAGCCCGGTTCCGAGACAGGCGAACGTGACGGTGAACAGGAACCCGTCGGTCATGCCCATCGCGACCCCGGCGCCGACGATGATGACCGAAGCGGACAGGAGTTCCACGAAGCCCGCACCGACGATCGAGCGCACCACGATGGTGTCGGTCGTGACCCGGGAGAGCATGTCCGCCGAACTGCGCTGGTCGTAGTCGCGTACCGGCAGCCGCAGCATGTGGTTGGTCAGCCGCTGGCGCAGCCGTAGGACGAAGTGCTCGGAGAGGCGTTCCAGAAAGTACCCGCGGACCGCTGTGAGTGCGGCCACGAGCGCCACCATGACGACCAGCGCGACGACGGACGCCCCCACCGGTCCCTCTCCGCTGACGGTGTCGAGCACGTTCCGAACCAGCATGGGCTGGGCGAGGGTCGCCCCCGAGACCAGCAGTGAGAGAGCGGCGACACCGAGCAGTGCGACTCTGTGATGCCGTAGGTGGCGACCCATGGTCCGTAGGTTCACCCTGGTCGATCGAGTCATTGCAGGTTCCCGCCTTCTCACTGGTGCGCGCGAAACCGTCTCCCGCGCCCTCAGGGCGCGGGAGACGGGGAGACGTTCGCGAGGCGAGGGATCAGTGGATCCTCACCGCGTCCCGAGCGTCACGTGGCCTCCTGGTCTCAGCAGGTGATGCTGGCCCAGCTGCTGCCACACAGAACCGTGGTGTAATCGCTGGCCATAGTGCCGTCAGAGGCCTGCTCGCCACCCATGCCCTGAAGGTTGAGAACGAATTCCGACATCTTTCACCTCTTTGTAATCGTGTGTTCCTTGGCGGTCGCCAAGTCTGTGACCGTTCCTCTCCCCCAGGAACTGGGGGAGAGGAACGGAAGCACCTCGTCCGTGCGCCCGGCTAGGAGGTTGGCCAGACGCAGGACTCCCGCTGACCCCGTGGCCACGTCATGGGAGGCGCGCAGGTTCTGCTCGCCCGGAAACGTGATGCCGTGCTCGTCGGCCATGGCGTGCAGGCCCAGAGCGGCGACGCCCTCGTCCAACTGCGTGCCGGAGCCGACCCGCTCCCGTCTGTGGGCCAGGTGGTGGAGGGTGTACACGAGTCCGGCCCGGCCGTTGAACAGGCCCGAACCGACGCAGAACTCCGTGGCGATCGCCGTGGTGAGCCGCGGCAGCGCGTCCGACAGTCGGTCGTCCGGGCGATGCCTCAGGACCGCGTCGCAGACCAGGGCTATGCCCGCGCTGCCGGTCGCCAGGTACGGCAGGAGCCTTCCACCGTTACGGAGCCGCAACGGCTCCCCGGGGGCCCCGACGCACATGTCGAGGTCCAGATGCAGCGCCTCGACCGCGGCGTCCAGGCACGCCTCCTCCCCGGTGACCTCGTACACCCGGGTCAGGAACAGGGCCGGACCGGACCATCCGTAGAGCAGGCCTCCGTAGAAGCTCGCGGCCGAGTTGTTCGGTGCGGGCGACCCGGTCCCGGGAACGGCCCTCGTCCCGGTGTCGGTGGTGAAGACGCGGGAGCTCACCGCACGTGCCACGGCGTGCGCCGCGCGTTCGGCGTAGGCCGCGTACTCGGCGTCGCTCGTGTGCCGGTACAGATCCAGCGCGGTGAGCCCGACCCCCGACAGGCCGTCGAACAGTTTGATGCCGCTGACCGACGTGTCCAGACAGGTGGAGAAGACGTTCCGCGCGGCCTCGGTGTCCCCGCCACGGTGGAGAACGTGGGCGATTCCCGCGCGGCCGTCGTACAGACCGACCGAGTCACGGTGGTCCAGGCGAGTACGTTCGACGAGCCAGTCGGTGTGTTCCGGGAGCGCCTTCTCCCCTGCCGTCCGAAGCGTGTCCAGCACTCCTGCGGCCCCGAAGGCGAACCCGTGACCGCCGTGGTCGAACTGGGAGATGTCACCGGGGAACAACCGATCGGAACGCTCGGGTGAGGACGAGGCCCGGATGGAGCGCACCAACGCCTGGGTGAACCTGCTCCAGTCGTCCCGTGCGCCCCTGGGGAGGTCCGCGCCGTCGGGCGCACGTAGTCCCGATGGGGCGACCCCGGTGTCGACGAGGGGCTCCATGCGCCGGAAGTCGTCCCGTGACACACCGAAGCGTCGGACGGCCTCGTCCATGTAGGCAGCGGCCTTCTCCGGGCACAGGGAGAGGACGCTGTTCATGGGAAAGAGGAGGAAGAGCTGTACGGCCGCGAGCGAGAACAGGTCCCCGGCCACTCCGAGTGTGTCCCGGGGCGGTGTGAACCCCGGAGCGCCGAGAGTGCGTGGGACGTCCTCGGCCACGGGGAGGGACAGTTCGAAATCGATGACGGAGACGCGCAGGTCGTCGTCCACGAGGATGTTGCCCGCGTGCAGGTCCCGGAACAGGTATCCGCGTTCGTGTATGTCCCCGAGGATGCGTCTGACCTGCGTCATGATGCGCTGGACCGAATCCAAGTAGTCGACGGACTCCGGGCCCCGCGGGTCGGCCGTGGTGAACGGGTAGTGGAGGGCGAGCCAGGAGTTCAACGGGATCCCCGGCATCTGCTCCATTGCGAGGAAGGAGTGGCCGCCGAACTCGTGCTGCCCCTCCACCTGCGGCACGCCGCTGATCCCCTCCAGAGCGTCCAGCGCCCTGGCCTCGGCCGACAGCCGTGTGGGGGCGTCCCTGCCGGATCGGTCCAGCCCTGCGTGCGGCCGCCCCTCCTTCAGGATGAGGGGGCGCCCGTCCGTGCGTCGGCGAACCCTGTACACGCCCCCGCCATTGGAGAAGTGGATCGGGTTCTCGACTTCGTAGGGGAACCGCTCGGCACCCTCACCGCTGACACGGCGTTCGGCCGACACGGAGAGGAAGTCCGGGACGTCGACCCATTCCGGTACCAGGAAGCGCGGTTCACGGTGGTCGGGCACGAGGTGGCCTTCAGGATGCCTGATCGCGGGGGCCCTCGTGCCCTCGGCGGTGTGCGTGAACATGGGAGTGAAGCCCCCGTACCGCACGTAGAGAGGGCCCTCGTTCCAGCGCAGGTCGCTGAGGATGTAGGGCCCCTCAAGCCCTCCGAGCTCCGCGTCGAGGTCGCCCAGGGTGCGGTGGAGCTGGTCGGCGTCCCCGGGGTAGATGGTGATGAACTTTCCGCTTGACGCCCTCGGCGCGTACTTCGTGTTGCTCGTGAGGAGGACGGCGGGTGTGGAGAGGTACTTGTGTGGGAGGGAGCGAGCGGTGCAGTAGGCCGAGGTCACGCGAAGCACCTCACGGGCGTTGCCCAGTGTGGCCGAGACGTGGATCTTCCAGCCCTGTTCCGGGAGTTCCTCCTGAGGGGGGCGCAGGTAGGTCCACTGCCCCCGAGTCCGGCTTCGCCACCCGGGCGCCGGTTCGACCACGGTGGCGTACCCCTCTTGGGACGAATCCTCCGCTGCCTGCTGGGGAGAGTCGTAGTACCGAGGGTTCGCGACGCAGTAAGCCAGGTACCTGATGTCCAACGTTCCCCACCGATCGCTCGCACGTCCTTCTGTCCCGTTCCACGAGCATGGGGCGTGGATGTGCTTCGCATTGTTGACGTCTTGCTGCCAACGGTTCGTGGGCCGGTCCGGGTGTGTGCATCGGGAGCGGCCCCACCGCCACGGGACAGCAGGAGCGGTAGGAGGGCCGGGACCGCCGGGAACGCTCCGGGCCGCGGAGACCGGGCCACCGGGACACCCGGTTTGCGCAACGTCTCCGGTAACCCCCTGTGTCACTTCGACAACAGGCATGAGCGAGTGACCTGCGAGCTGTTGCCTTGGGTAGTACTCCGGATACTCAGGGTGCCTTCTCCGGTGGAGGGGCGCTGCATAGTCTCGGGACTCCAGTGGCGCGTCCAGCGCGCGGATCACCGACTTCCAGGGGAGAGTCCATGACGGCCCTGCACGGGTTGACGGTCGACCACCTCAGAATCCACACGGCGGACGCCGAGAAGGCCGCCCTGCGTATGCGCGACGGGTACGGGATGGGGACCCTGGCCGAGAGCGTCCAGAACGGCACCGAGCGGTCCACCATGGTGGGCACCGGTGACATCAGAATGGTGTTCACCCAGGCCCTCACCGACGACCACCCCGTGGCCGACTACGTCCGCGCGCACGGGGACGGGGTCGCCGACATCGCCCTCACCGCCGAGGACGCCCGGGCCGCCCACGACCTCGCGGTCTCCCGGGGTGCGGAGTCGGTGGCCGCCCCCACCGAACGGGACGGAGTGGTCACGGCCACCGTCGGGGGGTTCGGGGACGTCACACACACCTTCGTCGAACGCCCGCCCGGCACCGACGTTCGCCGCCTGCCCGGTCTGTCCCCGGTGACCGGGGGCGCGGCCGACCTCGGGCTGCTCACCATCGACCACCTGGCGGTGTGTCTGGAACCCGGGCGGCTCGACCCGACGGTCGATTACTACCGGAGCGTCCTGGGCTTCGAGCTGATCTTCGAGGAGCGCATCGTCGTCGGTTCGCAGGCGATGGTCTCCCGCATCGTCCGCTCCGCAGGGGGAGACGCCACCCTCACCCTGATCGAACCCGACCAGGACCTCGATCCGGGCCACATCGACGACTTCGTGCGCGACCACGGCGGTCCCGGGGTCCAGCACATCGCGCTGAGCACCGCCGACGCGGTGACCACGGTGGGAGGGCTCCAGGAACGCGGGGTGGCGTTCCTGGCCACTCCCGACGCCTACTACCGGCTGTTGGGCGAGCGGCTCGACCTGCGCAGGCACTCCGTGGAGGAGCTTCGCGAGCTGGACATCCTCGTGGACGAGGACCACGACGGCCAGCTCTTCCAGATCTTCGCCCGGTCCACCCACCCCCGGAACACGGTGTTCTTCGAGGTGATCGAACGTCTGGGAGCCACCACCTTCGGCAGCGGCAACATCCGCGCCCTGTACGAGGCGGTGGAGCAGGGCCGCGAGGGCTGAGGTGACGGAGCCCCGGCTGCGGCCGGGGCTCCGTCACCTATGACCCCGGCGGGGGTCGGACGCCGCGCTCACGCAGGGATCCGACGAAACCGAACAGGTGGAACAGCACGAGGAAGGCCAGCAACCCGAAAGTGGCCCAGAGCCCGACACCGATGGAGCTCTGTGTGGTGGCCAACCCCAGGGCGTCGGAACGGGGGCCGCCGTTGTGCTCCTGGTAGAGCAGTGAGAGGTCGGTGGTCAGGGCGCCGAGCGCGAGGACGGCGAGGACCAGGCCCAGCAGCATCTGGGTGGGTCGGTGGCCCACCAGAAGGGTGACCAGGAACCCGACCCCGGACAGCACGAGCGAGACCAGGAGCAGCGTCATGGCCCCGGCTCGGAACGCCTCCGGCGACGCCAGGGAGGCGGCACTGCCCTCGACGGTCGGGGCGCGGTCCAGAGCCAGGTCGAGGCCGGTGTAGGTGACGTACAGGTCCCCCATGCCGCTCTCGCAGGACAGGGTGACGAAGGGAAGGAAGAAGCACAGGACGACGAACGCGAAGCCGCTCGGGCTGAGCAGGCTCCGGCCGCGTCGGCGGGATGGGGGCAAGGGGGGAGTCTTCCTCTCGGGCCCGGGCCAGGGGGCGATGGCTTCGGAGCCCCCCGAGGATAGCCGGGGACAGCGCTCCGTGAGGGCGCTCCTGCTCCGGGTGTCCGCGAGTGGCCACTTCCGGCGGCCCGTCCCGTCCCGCCTCGGCCCGACCCCTCCCGGACACGGGAGCGGCCCCCGGAGCGGATGTCCGGGGGCCGCTGGGAAACGGGGGGCTCAGGCCCGAGAGGAGGTCAGGCCTGGTCCGCGGTCTCCTTGACCTCGACCCTGCGGGCCGCGGCGCGGCGGCGCACCAGGGAGATCAGCGGCACCAGGGCGGCGATCAGGACCATGACGTACAGCCCGATCGAGATGCCGCTGCTGACCAGGATCGCCGGGTCGCCCGAGGAGGCGGCCAACGCGCGGCGGAACTCGGTCTCCGCGATCGGGCCCAGCACCACGCCGATCAGCGCGGGGGCGACGGGGACCCCGAAGGTCCGCATCCCCAGTCCGAGCAGGGCGATGGCCAGCAGCATCACCAGGTGTGTCACCGAGGTGTTGATGGCGTACACCGCCAGCACCGAGAACAGCGTGATGCCCGCGTACAGGTACGGCTTGGGCAGCTTCAGCAGCTTCGCCCACAGCGGCGCGAACGGCAGGTTGATCACCAGCAGCAGCACGCTGCCGATCAGCAGCGAGGCCAGCAGGGTCCACACCAGGTCGGCGTTGCGCTCGAACAGCACCGGGCCCGGCTGGAGCCCGTACTGCTGGAAGGCGGCCAGCATGATCGCGGCCGTCGCCGACGTCGGCAGGCCCAGCCCCAGCAGCGGAACCATCGTGCCCGCCGCGCTGGAGTTGTTGGCCGACTCCGGGCCGGCCACACCCTCGATCGCGCCCTGGCCGAACTCGCTCTTCTCCCCGGTCCGGCGCTCACGGCGCTCGGCGAGCTTGCGCTCCAGGCCCAGGGACAGGAAGGTCGGGATCTCGGCGCCGCTGCCGGGGATCGGCCCGAAGGCGCTGCCCATCGCGGTGCCGCGCAGCCACGGCTTCCAGGAGCGGCGCAGGTCCTTGCGGCCCAGCCACGGACGGCCGGTGCGGATCGCCGCGAAGTTCGGCGCGGACTTCCCGCGCGCCGCGATGTAGAGCACCTCACCGAGGGCGAGCAGGCCCACGGTGACGATCACGATGTCGATCCCGTCCAGCATGCTGGAGGAACCGAAGTCGAACCGGGCGGCTCCGCTCTGCCCGTCGATCCCCACGAAGCCGATTGCCAGACCGATGAGCAGCGAGGCGATGCCGCGCACCACCGAGCCCGACACGACCGCGGCCACCGCGACGAACGAGAAGACCGTCAGCGCGAAGTACTCGCCGGGGCCGAAGTTGAGCGCGAACGCCACCATCACCGGGGCGAACAGCGCCACGACCAGCGTGCCGATGACGCTCGCCACGAACGAGCCGATCACGGCCGTGCCCAGTGCCTGGGCGGCCCGCCCCTTGAGCGCCATCTTGTGGCCCTCGTAGGTGGTGGCGATCGACGACGCCTGACCCGGGGTGTTGAGCAGGATCGAGGTGGTGGCACCGCCGAACATGCCGCCGTAGTACACACCGGCGAACAGGATGAACGCGCTGGTGGGGTCGAGGCGGAAGGTGACGGGAAGCAGCAGGGCCACGGCCATGGCCGAACCCATGCCCGGCAGGACGCCCACGGCGGTGCCGAGCAGCACGCCGAGGAAGGCCCACATGAGGTTCTGGGGGGTCAGCGCCGCGGCCAACCCGTCCGCGAGGTTGATCAGAGTGTCCATCAGAGCACCATCTCCAGGAAGCCGCCCGGCAGGCTGAGCCCGAGGCCGAGCGAGAAGCCGACCTGGACCGCCGCGGACATCGACAGCGCCACGATCGCGTCACGCAGGTAGGCGCGGGCGCCGAAGGCGTAGGCCACGATCCAGAACAGCAGGGCACCGGCGAGCAGCCAGCCCACGAACTCCAGCAGTGCCACGTGCACCACCAGACCCGCCAACACCAGCAGGACCGGGCGGCTCTCGAACCATCCCAGGGTGGCGGTGCCGTCGCCCGTGTTCCGGTTCCGGAGGTTGATCACGGTCATGCACACGGCGGTGACCAGCAGCAGCACGCCCACGGTGCCGGGGAAGGCACCCGGGCCGGGCCGCGTGGCGTTGGGCGGTGCCTCGATGGTGAGGCCGCCCCACAGTGCGACGGCGCCCAGGAGCGCGACCAGGGCGGGGATCACCCAAGCGGTCGGGCCGCGCCAGACGGAGGTCTCCGGGTCGGGCGACTCGGCCCCGTCGGTCCCGGTCGTCTGGTCCACGTCGGCCCGGGGGTCCTCGGCGGCCTCGACCACCGGGGCCTCGTCGGTCCCGCCCGTACCGGCGGTCTCGGCCGACCCGGCGCTGACGCGGGTGTCGTCGGACGTCACAGTCCCAGCTCCTTCACGGTCTCCTGGGTCAGGGCGACCTCCTCGTCGAGGAACTCCTCGAACTCGGCGCGGCCCTGGTAGGTGTCGGTCCACCGGTTGCGCTCCAGCGTGTCCGCCCACGACTCGGTGGCCAGCAGCTCACGCACCAGCGCCTCCAGCTCGTCGGCCTCCTCCTCGGAGAGGCCGGGAGGAGCGATCACCCCGCGCCAGTTCGACATCTCGAGGTCGTAGCCGAGCTCGATCATGGTGGGGATGTCCACGCCGTCCAGGCGTTCGGGGGAGGAGACGGCGAGCGCGCGCAGCGGGCCGTCGTCCTCGATCTGGTCGCTGAAGTCGCCCAGGGTGCCGAAGCCGACCTTCGACGTGCCGGAGAGCAGCGAGGTCAGGGTCTCGCCGCCGCCGGAGTAGGGGAGGTAGTTGATCTCGCCGGGCGAGATCCCCATGGACTGAGCGACCTGCGCGGCGAAGATCTGGTCGACGCCGCCCATGGAACCGCCCGCCACGGGCAGGGTCCCGGACTTCTCGTTCCAGTCCTCGGCGAGGTCGTCGATGGTCTCGTAGGGGGAGTCCTGCGGAACGACGATCGCGAGGTACTCCGACGCAAGCTGGGCGATGGGGGTCGCGTCCTCCATCGTGTAGAGCGACCCGGTCGTCTCCACCGCGCCCACCATGCCCAGTCCGGTCATGGTCAGCACGTTGTCCTGGCCGTCTCGGCCCACGGTCTGGGCCAGCCCGATGGTGCCGCCCGCGCCCTCGGCGTTGCGGACCTCGACGTTGAACCGCAGGTCCTCCTCGCGCATGCCGTTCTGCATCTCACGGGCCAGCGTGTCCCAGCCGCCGCCGGGGCCGGCCGGTGCGATGAGCAGCACCTTCTCCTGGGCCCCGTCGCCGGACGCGGCGCTCTGACGTACGTCGTACAGTGCCGTCCCGACGAGGAGGAGGGCACAGAGCCCTCCTGCCACGCGGAGCGGCACGCCACGATCGCGCATCGTCCTCTCCTTCCTGAGTGTCCGTGCACGTCTCCCTGTGCGCGGACGCAGGGGAGATCCAGACCACAGTGTGACCGTGGGCACGCCCATGTGAGGTCTTTGTTAAAACTGGAGTCATATTGGTCGTATTGTTCGTGAAGCGTGTCTGAGAAGCTGACCGCGCGACGCCGACCTGCGCGTTCACCGGCCGGGAGAGCCCACCCCGGCCACTGGAGTGCTCATGAACCCACATCCCGCACCCGGTCGACTCACGCTCACCGGGTCCCTTTTCATCGGATATGTCTGTCTTCTGGCGGTGGCCCTCGCGGTCCTCGGCTCCCTCTGGGCGATCCACCTCGACCGCGAGACCGACCGCCAGTACGCCGAACGGGTGCTCACCGTGGCCCGCTCCGTCGCGGTCCTGCCCGAGGTCGTCGAGGGGCTCCAAACGGCCGACCCGGCCGAGGACCTCGACCCCCTGGCCGACCGCATCTCCTCCGCCACCGGGGCGGACTACCTGGTCATCGCCTCACCCGACGGGACCCGGCACACCCACCCGGACAAGAGTCGGATAGGTGAGACCGTCTCCACCCCGCCCGGCCCCGTCGTACGCGGCACCGAGTGGACGGGCGTGCAGGACGGAACCCAGGGCCGCACGGTGCGCGCGAAGATCCCCGTGTTCTCCGGCGGGGGCTCGGTGAACGGCGGCGACGCGCAGGGGGAGATCGTCGGATACGTGTCCCTGGGCATCCTGGACTCCAGCGCCACCACCGACGCGCGCGCCTCGATCCCGGTCATCCTCGCCGCCACCGCGCTCGTGCTGGTCCTGGGCGTGGGCGGTTCGTGGGTGCTGTCCCGGCAGGTCCGCGCCAAGACCCACGGCCTGGAACCGGCCGACATCACGGCGCTGCTGGAGAGCCGGGAGGCCCTGTTGTACGCCGTGCGCGAGGGGGTGCTCGCGGTGGACCGCGACGATCGGATCCTCCTGGTCAACCCGCCCGCCCGCACCATGCTCGGGCTGCCCAGGGGTGTGGAGGGGCGCCGCCTCGACGAGCTCGGCCTGTCCGAACGGGCCCGCGACATCGTCTCCGGAGCCGACCCCGGGGACGACCTCATCCTGCTCTCCGGTGACCGCGTGCTGGTCGCCAACCGGATGCCGGTGCGCATCCGGGGCGAGGAGGCCGGGGCCGTGGTCACCCTCCGGGACCGCACCGAGGTGGACCGGCTCACCGGCGAGCTGGACGGGGCGCGGACCGTCACCAGGGGGCTGCGCGCCCAGACCCACGAGTTCGCCAACCGGGTGCACACCGTGGCCGGGATGCTGGAGCTGGGCGCCCACGACGAGGCCAGGGCCTACCTGGCCGACCTCGCCGCGACCCACACCCGTACCTCCAGCGGCGTCGCCGAACACGTCCGCGACCCCGCGCTCGCGGCGCTCACGCTGGCCAAGTCCGCGCAGGCCTCGGAGCTCGGCGTGGACCTGCGGCTCTCCCCGATGACCAGCGTCCCCGTCTCCCTCAAGGGGGACCTGCGCTCGGACGCGCTCCTGACCCTGGGCAACCTGGTGGACAATGCCCTGGACGCGGTCACCCCGAACGGGTGGGTGGAGCTGATGGTGCGCCTGCACACGGTGGCCGACACCGGGTTGCCGCACGACCTCCTGGAGATCCGGGTGACCGACTCCGGGCAGGGGGTGTCCGACGAGCTGGCGGAGGAGATCTTCCGGTACGGGTTCACCACCAAGGCCTCCCGCGACGGAGGCACCCGCGGCCTGGGGTTGGCACTGGTCAAACAGGTGTGTGAGAGCAGAGGGGGAAGCATCGAGATGGAGGCACCCGACGCCGAGGAGGGCGCGGTGTTCACCGCCTGCCTACCGGTGGTCACGGCGGCGGTGGCCCGGTGATCCGCGTGCTGGTCGTCGACGACGACGTCCGGGTGGCCCGCAACCACCAGGAGCTGGTGGAGTCGGTGCCCGAGTTCACCGTGGTCGGGGTGGCGCACACGGCGGCCGCGGCGCTGGCCCAGGTGCGCGGTCACCGGCCCGACCTCGTCCTGCTCGACCTCCACCTTCCGGACGCCTCGGGCATATCGGTGATGCACACCCTGCGTTCGGCCGCCGCCCAGGACGCCCCGCAGCCGGACTTCCTGATGATCACCGCCGTCCGCGACATCGCCCAGGTCCGCGCCGCCCTGCACGGCGGGGCGGTGCACTACCTGCTCAAGCCGTTCCCGCTCAGCGCCCTGCGCGACCAGCTCGAACGCTACGCGGTGGCGCGCCGTCAGATGGAGGGGGAGCGGCAGGCCACGCAGCACGACGTGGACCGGTTGTTCGGGCTGCTCCGCCCGCCCGCCGCCCGCTCCCTGCCCAAGGGCCTGACCGCCGCCACCGTCGACCTGGTCGCGGGCGTGCTGCGCGAGGCGGAGGGCGAGGTCTCCGCCTCGGACGTCGCCGAACGCTCCGGGGTCTCCCGGGTGACGGCGCGCAGGTACCTGGAGCACCTGTGCGCCGACGGCCGCGCCGAACTCCGCATGCGCTACGGATCGGCGGGCCGCCCCGAGCACCTCTACCGCTGGGTCGCCTGATCCCCGGCACAGCGGGCCTCCCGGCCGGCTCGCCGTTGTTCTCAGCCAGGGCCCGTTCGCGGTGAGCCAGTACGAACGAGCCTGATGGAAAGGGGAGCTCGGTGACCCGGGCCCCGGCCTCCCCGGAGATCCCGATGGTGCGTGTCACACTCGGGGCATGCTCGATCACCTCGGTATCCAGGTCGCTGATCCCGAAGCCAGCGCCGCCTTCTACGACGCCGTCCTCGCCACTCTGGGCCACGGGCGCATGCTCCAGTACGGGCCGGTGATCGGCTACGGCACCGAGCACCCCCAGTTCTGGATCGCCCCCAGCGAGACCGAGGGCCCGGCGAGGGAGTCGCACATCGCCTTCCTCGCGCCGGGCCGGGCGACGGTCGACTCCTTCTTCGCGGCGGCGGTCGAGACCGGTGCCGAGGTGCTGCACGAACCCAGGCTCTGGCCCGAGTACCACGAGCACTACTACGGCGCCTTCGTCCGCGACCCGGACGGCAACAACGTGGAGGCCGTCAGCCACGTCCCGATCTGATCCGGCGGGACGTGCTCCGGCCGGTGGCCAGCTCGGCGGCGCGGACGGCGCTGGTGAGTGCCACCTCGCCCAGCAGCCCCGGCGCGGCCACCGCGTCCCCGGCCAGATGGAGGCCCTCGCCGCGGTCGATGGCGGGCCGGTCCCGCCACGTGGTGCCCGGCAGGTCCAGCGCGCCGGTGCGGCCGCGGGCCACCTGGTCGCGGCGCCAGGTCAGTCGGCCCCGCCAGCCCTTCACGCCGGTGTCGAGCAGCCCCTCCAGGCGTTCGGTGGCCTCCGCGCGCGACTCGCCGGGACGGATGGGCAGCTGGGCCTGGACGAGGTCCTCCCCGGCCGGGGCGAGGGTGGGGTCGACGACGCTGTAGCGCTCCAGGAACCCGCACTCGTCGGAGTCGAACACCAGGAACGGGTCCCCGGCGCGGCGCTCCACGCCCAGATCCACCATGAGCGTGTGGCCGCTCTCCCAGGTCAGGGAGGCGTCACCGAGCAGGGCCCGCGCCGAGTCGAGGGACGTGGCCACGATGGCGGTCCCCTCGGGTCGGCCCTCGACCCTGGTCCCCAGCTCGATCCGGACCCCGGCCTCCCGGGCCCGCCGCGCCAGGTGGTCCACCAGTGCGGTCCAGCCGCCCACCACGTACCGGGGCGAGGGCCATGCCGGGCGGGTCACCCGCCGGAACCGCTCCCAGACGAAGGACGCCGACAACCGGGCGGGTTCCGCGTCGAAGAGGGCCACCCCCGTCATGTTGCCCGCCGCCCGCGCGGACTCGGCGCCCAGCCTCTCCTCGGCCCACGATCCGAAGTCCCGGTCGTGCGGGGCACGCAGCCTCCTGTGCGCGGCGGCCCGGATGACGGCCGCGGGAGGTCCGCCGAGCTCGCCCCGGTAGCGCCAGCGCACCCCCACGGCGGCCCGCGCGGGCAGGGGCCTGGCGGGTGGGATCAGGCCGCGTCGGCGCAGCCACGCGTAGGGAGCGGAGTCGGAGTACAGCACGTGCGGGCCGTCGTTGGCCACGTACGGCGGTTCGGTGGACCGGGCCCGCCCGCCCAGGGTCCGGTGGGATTCCAGCAGGGTGACGTTCGCGCCGAGTTCGGCGCTGGCGATGGCCGCGGTCAGACCGGCGAGGCCACCGCCCACAACGGTGATGTCCATGCACCTAGGACGGATCGGTCACCCGCAGACGTGACATCTTGTCCGGGTTGGCCATCAGGTACACGTGCTGGACCCGGTCCTCGAAGACGTCCAAGGCCAGCAGGAGCACCGGGCTGCCCTGCGCGGTCACCATCGCGGCCGGCCCGCCGTTCACCTCGGTGACCTCCGTGCCCAGCTCCGCCATGGTGTCCGCGCCCACCGACCTCAGGAAGCGCGCGACGTTGCGCTCCTCGGAGACCGCGGTGAGGAACCGGCCCACCTTCCGGGAGCCGTGCAGCACCCGAAGCGGGGCGCGGGCCTTGCCACCGCTGTCGCTGACCATCGTGGCGTCGTCGGCGAGCATCCCCTTGAGTCCGTCCAGGTCGCCCTCCAGACACGCCCGAAGGAAGCGTTCGGTCATGCGCCTGCGCTTGGCCCGGTCGGCCTCGAACCGGGGGCGGCGCTCCCGCACGTGGTCCCGGGCACGCCGGGCCAGCTGGCGGGCGGCCTCCTCGCTCCGGCCGATGACCTCGGCGATCTGCGCGTAGGGCAGCTGGAACGCTTCGTGCAGGACGAACACGGCCCGTTCCAGGGGGCTGAGGGTCTCCAGCACCACCATGAGCGCGAACTCCACCGAGTCCGCGATCTCGGCGCGTTCGGCGGCGTCGGGCAGGTCGCTGACCGGCTCGGGCAGCCACTCGCCCACGTACGACTCGCGCTGGGCACTGGCCCTGCGCAGCCGGTCGATGGACAGCCGGGAGACCACCGTGACCAGGTAGGCGCGGGGGTTGTCCACCTCGTCCCCGGGCACCCCGGACCAGCGCAGCCACGCCTCCTGGACCACGTCCTCGGCATCGGCGGCGGTGCCGAGGATGCGGTAGGCGACCCCGTTCAGGAGTGGTCGGTGGGCTTCGAAGACCTCTGTCGTCGTCATGTCAGGGAAGACGTACCACCACGGTCCCCGCGTGACACCCTCCGTCGAGACGGGGTGCAAAAGCGCTTGCCTCGGGCGGACGGTGGTTCTAGGTTGGCGCGATCCGAACCGTTGGTGAGAGGGGTTGCGGTTGTACCGCCTACGTGAGTGGAACCGGGGCGACGCCGACCGGTTGCTGGAGGCCTTCCGCTGGGACGAACTGTCCCGTCAGGAGAGGGAGGTGCCGCGCACGCGAGAGCAGGCCCTGGAGTGGATCGCGCGCAGGGCCGTCCTGGCCTCGGAACAGGAGGTCCACGGGTTCGCGGTGGTCGACGGGACCGACCGGGTGCTGGGGCACGCGCAGGTCTCGGTCACCAGCCGCACGCACGGGCTCGGCTGGTTGTCGTACTGGACGCACCCGGCCGAGCAGGGCCGGGGCGTGGCCTCGGCCGGGGCTCGGCTGGCGGCCGGGTTCGCCTTCGCGGAGCTGGGCCTGTTCCGCGTCGAGACGGGTCACCGTGTGAACAACCCGGGCTCGTGCGTGGCGGCGCGCCGGGCGGGGTTCCGGCCGGAGGGGATCGAGCGGGCCAAGCTCCGCTACGGGACCTCGCGCTACGACACCGGGTCCCACGCCCGACTGGTCACGGACCCCGTCGAGGGTGTGGCCGAGGGCGTCTGCGGGGGCTGAACACGCGAAACGCGGGGCACGGTGAGTGATCACCGTGCCCCGCGTCGTTCCTGTGCCCGGAGCCTGGACTACCAGTCGAAGACGGAGATGCCCGAGGTGCTGTTGCTGTTGACGACGTTGCAGCCCTCGGAGCTGAAGCCCGCGAAGGAGATGACGTCGGCGCAGATCGGCACGGTGATGTTCTGGATGTGGGCGTTGTTGTCCGCGGCGGCGGTACCGGTCATGGCGCCCAGGGCGAGGCCGGTGGCGAGGATGAGACCGGAGACGGCGGTGATGCGCTGCATTGTTGAATCCCTTTCGGTTGGTGTTTCTCAGGTGGATCTGGCAGGTCTGGCAGGGGTGTCGCGCGACGGCTGGGGGCCTAGTCGTGGACGGAGATGCCCGAGGTGGAGTTCCAGTCGACGACGTTGCAGCCGCTGGCGCTGAAGCCGGAGGCCTTGATGACGTCGAGGCAGATCGGGATCGTGATGTTCTGGATCTGGGCGTTGTTGTCGGCCGCGGCGGTCCCGGTCAGGGCTCCGAAGGCGAGGCCGGTGGCGAGGACGAATCCGGAAACCTTGGCAATACGGGACATGGTGGATACCTTTCGGAAGTACAAAAACGGGTTGGCTGCGGCCGCCGTAATTAACTTAGCGTAGCCGGACGCATGCTCGAAGTGATTTTCGCCGGGAACCCAGAGTTTCTCAGGACTTTCTTCGGCTTCGCACCTGACATGGCGGACATGTCACGCCTTGCGGGCCGGGCGCGTTACACAACCGAAAGCGTGGCTGGATCGGACTTCTGGCAAATGCATCGGAACCACCCCTGTCCGACATGACCCGCCGTGGGGGTGCGAACGCGGACACGAAGAAGGGCCCGCACGGTTCACACCGTGCGGGCCCTGCTGTTCGGGAGTGGGGTCGGCTACCAGCCCTGCTGCTGTCCGTAACCCGGGTACTGCTGCCCATAGCCGGGCTGCTGGCCGTATCCGGGCTGCTGCCCGTAACCCGGGTACTGCTGGGGGTCGTAACCGGGGTACTGCTGGTGCTGCTGACCGTAGCCCTGGCCGTAACCCGCGTACGGGTCCGGCTGCTGGGCGCCCGTGTGGTGGTGCTGGTAGGGCTGCTGCTGACCGGACGGGTCCTGCGGCGTCTGCTGCTGGGGCTGCGCCGTCTCGGCCTGACCGGAGCCCTTGGCGTCGGTGTCGGGACGGAAGATGAACAGACGCGCGGCGGCGGACTCACCGGTCTCGCTGGGGGTGATCAGCTCCAGCCGCCACCCGGCCTCCTCGATGCCCTCGAGGATGCGGGTCAGCCCCGGCCGCAGCTTGCTGGACGCCTCGTCGTAGGCGTTGACCTCGAGCTGGATGATGAACATCCGCCGCTTCTGCTGCGCGGCGACCTTGGCGTGCTCGACGACAGTGCTGTCCCTCACGACCTGCGTGACGCTCATGAATAACCGTACCCATCTGCTCTGCGGAGCTGCTTCACCCGTCGGGGGTCGTTCCCGGTCGTCCGCGTCCACCGTGACGGAATCCGCCGGGCTCCGCTTCCATCATGCCTTCTATGAGGGCATCTGGCCACAGAGAGCCGGAACCGCCGCCGACGACGGGAACCGCCGAGGTGCAGCGGAAACCGACGGCTCCGGGCCCCGGTCGACGGGGCCCGGAGCGGCGCGGCTAACCGGCGACGGCGCGGACCGCCTCGACGACCGGCGTGCGACCGTTCACCAGGTTGAGGACCCTCTTGGCGGTCCCCGGTTCGTCCAGGAGGGCCACGATCACGGCGGCCACGTCGTCGCGGGTCACGGAGTCGCGCTCCACGGCCTCGCCCAGGTCCACCTGACCTGTTCCGGCCTCGTCGGTCAGCCGACCCGGACGCAGGATGGTCCAGTCCAGGTCGAGGTCGTGTTCACGCAGGTCGTCGTCGGCCGCCTTCTTGGCAGCCACGTACGCGGCCCAGACCTCGTCGGTGCCCTCCGGGACCGGCTCGTCCACGTTGATCGCGGAGACCTGCACCAGACGGCGCACCCCCGCAAGAGCCGCGGCGTTCGCGGTCAGCGAGGCCGCCTTGTGGTCCACCGTGGACTTGCGGTCGGCGCCGCTGCCCGGTCCGGCGCCGGCGGCGAACACCACGCCGTCGGCGTCCATGATCTTCTCGGCCAGCTCGGTGACGCTGGCTTCCTCCAGGTCGACGAGGACCGGCTCGGCCCCGGCGTCGACGATGTCCTGGGTGTGGTCGGGGTTGCGGATGAGGGCCACGGGCTGGTCACCGCGGGCGGCCAGAAGCCTGGCCAGCCGCAGTGCGATCTTCCCGTGTCCACCGGCGATGACGATACGCATGGGGGAAGCGTATTGCCTGGGCCACGGGCACACCGGGAGGAGACCCCGGGCGGCGGCGGTGAACTTCCCGACGCCGCCCGGGGGGAATACGTCCCCGCCCGGACGGGATCAGTCCACCGTCCAGGTGTCCCCGCTGGCCAGCAGTGCGCCGAGCTCGCCGTCGCCGTGCTCGGCCCGCGCGTCCTCCACCTGCTCGTTGAGCAGCTCGTCGTAGACCGGTCGCCGCACGTCCCGGAACACCCCGACCGGCACGTGCTCGAAGGCGGGCTGGTCCAGTCTGGACAGCGCGAACGCGTACCCCGGGTCCGGGCGGTGCGCGTCGTGCCGGATCAGCCGGTCCTCTCCGACCGAGTCCACGTCCACGACCTTCAGGCCGCCGAACCCGTCCGCGACCACGCCGCGGTCCGGTCCCAGCCGCAGCGGCTCACCGTGCTCCATGCGCAGCAGCCGCAGGTCCCGGGCGGCCGGGTCCTTCAGCGGCTCGAAGGCGTCGTCGTTGAAGATCGGGCAGTTCTGGTAGATCTCCACGAACGACGCACCGGGGTGGTCCGCCGCCGCGCGCAGCACCGAGGTCAGGTGCTTGCGGTCGGAGTCGACGGTCCGGGCGACGAAGCTCGCCTCGGCGCCCAGTGCCAGTGACACCGGGTTGAACGGCTGGTCCAGCGATCCCACCGGCGAGGACTTCGTGATCTTCCCGGCCTCGGAGGTGGGGGAGTACTGGCCCTTGGTCAGGCCGTAGATGCGGTTGTTGAACAGCAGGATGTTGATGTTCACGTTGCGGCGCAGCGCGTGGATCAGGTGGTTGCCGCCGATGGACAGCCCGTCGCCGTCACCCGTGACCACCCACACCGACAGGTCCGGGCGGCTGGCCGCCAGCCCCGTCGCGATCGCCGGGGCGCGCCCGTGGATCGAGTGCACCCCGTAGGTGCTCAGGTAGTACGGGAAGCGCGAGGAGCAGCCGATCCCGGAGACCATCACGATGTTCTCGCGGGGTACGCCCAGCTGCGGCAGGAACGACTGGAAGGCGGCGAGGACCGCGTAGTCGCCGCACCCCGGACACCAGCGCACCTCCTGGTCGGACTTGAAGTCCTTCATCCGGTACTCGGTGTCGGTCCTGGGCACCAGCCGCAGCCCGGCCGGGGGCGTCCCGTTCGTGTTCTCAGTCACGGTCGATGACCTCCCGCAGCACGTCCGCGAGCTCCTCCGCCTTGAAGGGCAGCCCGCGGACCTTGTTGTAACCGATGACGTCCACCAGGAACCGGCCGCGCAGCAGCAGCGACAGCTGGCCCAGGTTGATCTCCGGGACCACGACCCGGTCGTAGCTGCGCAGCACGTCGCCGAGGTTGGCCGGGAAGGGGTTGAGGTGGCGCAGGTGAGCCTGCGCGACCCGGCCCCCCGAACGCCGGATCCGGCGCACGGCGGCGGTGATCGACCCGTAGGTGCCGCCCCAGCCCAGCACGAGCACGTTCGCGTCGCCCGTGGGGTCGGAGACCTCCAGCTCCGGGATGTCCCGGGCGATGGCGTCCACCTTCGCCTGGCGGGTGCGGACCATGAGGTCGTGGTTGTCGGGCGTGTACGAGATGTCGCCGGTCCGGGCGTGCTTCTCGATCCCGCCGATCCGGTGTTCCAGACCCGCCGTGCCCGGCACCGCCCACGGGCGGGCCAGCGTCTCCTCGTCGCGCAGGTACGGCAGGAACTCGCCGTCCGGCCCGTTGGGCCGCGTGGCGAAGTCCGGCTCGATCACCGGCAGTTCCGACACCTCGGGCAGGCGCCAGGGCTCCGACCCGTTGGCCAGGTAGCCGTCGGAGAGCATCACCACCGGGGTCCGGTACCGCACCGCCAGGCGGACCGCCTCCAGCGCCGCGTCGAAGCAGTCGGCGGGGGAGGAGGGCGCCACCACCGGCACGGGGGACTCCCCGTTGCGGCCGTACAGCGCCATGAGCAGGTCGGTCTGCTCGGTCTTGGTGGGCATGCCGGTGCTGGGGCCGGCCCGCTGCACGTCCACGACCACCAGCGGGAGCTCGGTCATCACGGCCAGCCCCACGGCCTCCTGCTTCAGCACCATGCCGGGGCCGGAGGTGGTCGTGACCCCGAGCGAGCCACCGAACGACGCGCCGATCGCCGCGCCGACCCCCGCGATCTCGTCCTCCGCCTGGAACGTGCGCACGCCGAACCGCTTGTGCCGGGAGAGCTCGTGCAGGATGTCGGAGGCGGGGGTGATCGGGTACGACCCCAGGAACAGGGGCAGACCGGACCGGCGCGACCCGGCGATCAGCCCGTAGGCGGTGGCCAGGTTCCCCGTGATGTTGCGGTAGGTGCCCGGGGGGAGCTTCGCTGGCTTGACCTCGTAGGAGACCGCGAAGTCCTCCGTCGTCTCCCCGAAGTTCCACCCGGCCTGGAACGCCGTGAGGTTGGCGGCGAGGATGTCCGGCTTGCTGGCGAACTTCGACTTCAGGAACGAGGTCGTGCCCTCCGTCGGGCGGTTGTACATCCACGACAGCAGCCCCAGCGCGAACATGTTCTTCGCGCGCTGGGCGTCCTTTTTGGACAGCCCGGACCCCTCCAGGGCGGCCACTGTCATCGAGGTGAGGCCCACGGCGCTCACATGGAACCCGTCCAGGCTCCCGTCCGTGAGGGGGTCGACCGCGTAGCCGACCTTGGCCAGGCTGCGCTTGGTGAACTCGTCGGTGTTGACGATGACGGTCGCGCCCCGGGGCAGGTCCCCGAGGTTGGCCTTCAACGCGGCGGGGTTCATCGCCACCAGCACGTCCGGGGCGTCGCCCGGCGTCATGATGTCGTGGTCGGCGAAGTGGAGCTGGAAGCTGGACACCCCGGGGAGGGTCCCGGCGGGGGCGCGGATCTCGGCGGGGAAGTTCGGCAGGGTCGAGAGGTCGTTGCCGAACGACGCTGTCTCCTGGGTGAAACGGTCACCGGTCAACTGCATCCCGTCGCCGGAGTCCCCGGCGAACCGGATGATGACCCGGTCGAGCTGCTCGATCTGTTTGGCCACTGAGATCGAAGACCTCCTTGGTCAGCCGCCGGTCGTGACGGGCGGCGGCGCTGTGGTGTCTACCCCCGGCCGAACCTCACCGTCACGGGTCGGGTGCCTGGATCGGGGGCAGGAGGACGGCGTGGCCCCCACACGCCCTGGGTGCGCCAACCCCGGGTGGTGTTTCGGCGGTCTCGGACCGCGGCCGGGCCGACCTCGGCTTCCCGCCTCGGACGGCACGGCCCCCCGCTCACCTCGAAGGGGACGCCCGCCCCGGTGGAGCGCCGTCCCGTCCCCGTGGTGTTCGGAGTGACAAGGGCCACGTTCGCACTATAGGTCGTCGTCCCGACCCTGGGGCGGGGCGGGTGGCCATTGTCACAACCCCTCCGAATCCGGGCTGGAAGGGGGATGTGACCGACAGCTGGTCACATGGGGAACGCAGAACGCGGACCCGCACGTTTGTCACCATGTACGCATCCACAGCCGGGCAGCGGCGAACAGCGGAAGGAGGGCGCGTGCACGTCAACGCGATCCGCGCGGTGGGCCTGTTCGTCGGCGTCTCGGTGCTCGCCGTCGTGGTCGGCTGGCTGTGCGGAGCGGAGAAGGGGATCCAGGTCTCGGTGGCGCTGGTGGCCTGCGCGGGGATCCTGGTCTACCTCTTCGGCAACTCCCTCGCTCTCCGCGCGATGCGGGCCCGCCCGGTCAGCGAGATCGAGCACCCCGAGCTCTACCGGTTGGTGCGGGAACTGGCGACGGCCGCCCGGCAGCCGATGCCCCGCCTCTACCTCTCCCCGGTGCGCTCGCCCAACGCCTTCGCCACCGGCAGCAGCCCCCGACGCGCCGCCCTGTGCTGCACCACGGGCCTGCTGCGCGCCCTCAACGAACGCGAACTGCGCGGCGTGCTCGCCCACGAACTGGCGCACATCCGCGCGCACGACACCCTGATCAGCTCTGTGGCGGCCACCCTCACCGCGCTCATCACCGCCCTGACCGCGGTCTCGTTCCTCATCCCGCTGGGGGACTCCGAGGAGACGGACCTGCCCAACCTGCTGGGCGGCCTGATGATGGTGTTCCTGGCCCCGCTGGCGGCGATGGTCGTCTACTTCGGGGTGGGCCGGGCCCGGGAGTTCCGGGCCGACGAGCGGGCGGCGGAGATCACCGGCGACCCCCTGGGGCTGGCCGACGCGCTGACCAAGCTGGAGTCCGGGAACCGCGCCTACCCGCTGCCTAAGGAGCGCGCCCTGCTGGCCGCCTCGCACCTGATGACCACCAACCCCTTCCCCGGAGGGGTGGGCCGCCTGTTCGCCGCGCACCCGCCGGTGGAGGAGCGGGTGCGCCGTCTCCGCGAGCTGCGGCGCAAGTGGGACATGCGCTGAGGTCCACGCGACGAACGGCCGCCCTCCCCTGTCGGGGCGGGCGGCCGTTCGTCGGATGCCTAGCGGTAGTTCACGAACTGGAGCGCCAGGTCGAAGTCCTTGTCCTTGATGAGGTTCATGACGTTCTGGAGGTCGTCCTTCTTCTTGGAGCTCACCCGCAGCTCCTCGCCCTGGATCTGGGCCTTGACGCCCTTGGGGCCCTCGTCCCGGATGAGCTTGGAGATCTTCTTGGCGTCCTCGGAGGAGATGCCCTCCTTGAGGCTGATCGGCAGGCGGTACTCCTTGCCGGAGGGCTTGGCCTCCTCGGCCGAGTCCAGGATCTTCAGGGAGAGCTTGCGCTTGACCAGCTTCTCCTTGAAGACGTCCAGGGCGGCCAGGGCGCGCTCCTCGGAGCCGCTCCTGATCTCGATGCCGTCCTCGCCCTGCCAGGCGATGGTGGTCCCCGTGCCCTTGAAGTCGAACCTCTGGGACAGTTCCTTGCCCGCCTGGTTCAGCGCGTTGTCGACCTCCTGACGGTCGAGCTTGGACACCACGTCGAAACTGGATTCGGCGGCCACGTACTCTCACACCCCGCTACGTCTCATGGGTCACGGTGCGCCGTGGGGCGCCCGTGTGCGTCTCGTCCGGCCCGGACCGGGCCGGTTCAGAGCTTAGCCGCGCCGCGCCCGCCCCCGCCTGACGAGTCCGGCGGGGACGCGCTCGGGAATCGATTTCAGGTTCGGGCCCATCATCCGCTATTGTCGTTCCTGCGCGGCGACGCCAAGCGTCGCAGCAGCCCAGGCGGGTTGCCCGAGCGGCCAATGGGAGCGGACTGTAAATCCGTCGGCTTAGCCTTCGAAGGTTCGAATCCTTCACCCGCCACAGGGAGTACCGAAGCCCCCGGCACCGACAGGTGCCGGGGGCTTCGTCGTGTCCGGGGCCGACCCCGAGGCGGACCGGGGTGGTCTCTACGTGCCAGTCACGCGGCGTGTTCGCGTGTTCACGGGTGGTCAGATGATTCGGGCGGTTGCGAGATGGTCACGCTCAGAGTTCGCTTCGGTCACTCTGTGTGATCTTTGATCGTTTCGGCGGGGTCGAGTCGCGCCGATAAATCACCGCATCATCCCTTTTGTTTTCAAGGGCAAAAGGAATTCAGCCTGGCAATCTGGACAATTGACTGGCGGAGTTTCGGCGTTGACAAAAATCGGGGGCCGGATGATGATTGCATCAGTCCACCGCGACACAGGTGCAAAAGCGCCTGCGTCTTTTTCTGTCAATGCCTCGCTTGAATTCTCGGGGGAAACATGATCAAGAAGCTGACCGCTGCTGGCCTGGTCGCTGGTGCCGCGATGGGCGCGCTCCTCATGGGCGCTCCCGCTCACGCCTCGCACGGTGGTGACCAGCAGTTCAACCAGAACCTGCAGCTCGTCCCGATCCAGTCCTGCAACCTGACGGGCAGCGTTGGCCTGGTTGCCGTCACCGTGCCGATCCTGTCGCCGCAGACCACGGGCGACTGCGTGAACGGCCCCATCGGCACCAACATCAGCTAGTTCCGGCAATCGGTTCGACCGAGACCATATCTCAAACTTCTCCGAAGGGTAATTCAATGCTGCGTAAGCTCGGCATTGCCGGCCTCGTCGCTGGTGCTGCTTTCTCCGCCGTCCTGGCCGCCACCCCGGCCTCCGCTGGCTCGCACGGTGGCGACCAGCAGTACAACCAGAACCTCCAGCTGGTTCCGGTTCAGCTGTGCAACACCAGCGCCGCCGTCGGCCTGGTCGGCGTCAACGTGCCGATCCTGTCGCCGCAGACCACCGGCGACTGCGTCAACGGCCCGATCAGCACCAACATCGACTAGGAGAACCCCACAATGCGTAAGTTCACCGCTGCCACCGCCATCGCCGGTGTCGCTCTCGGCGCCATCCTCGCGGCCGCTCCCGTGTCCGCCTCCCACGGTTCCCACGGTGGCGACCAGCAGTACAACCAGAACCTCCAGGCCATCCCGGTCCAGCTGTGCAACACCGAGCTGGCTGTCGGTCTCCTGGCTGGCGTCAACGTGCCGATCCTGTCGCCGCAGACCACGGGCGACTGCGTCAACGGCCCGATCAGCACCAACATCGACTAGGGGAACCGCACATGCTGCGCAGGTTCACCGCCGCCACGGCGATCGCCGGTGTCGCGCTCGGCGCGATGCTCGCGGCCGCCCCGGCCTCCGCCTCGCACGGTGGCGACCAGCAGTTCAATCAGAACCTCCAGTTGGTTCCGATTCAGCTGTGCAACACCGAGCTGGCTGTCGGCCTGGTCGGCGCCAACGTGCCGATCCTGTCGCCGCAGACCGCTGGCGACTGCATCAACGGCCCGGCGAGCACCAACATCAGTCACGACAGTGCTGACAAGGGTGACCACGACCGTGCCGAAGAGGGCGACCACGGCTACGGCTACTGACCACCTGAGCGTGGTCGACGGAGCCCCAGGGCTCCGGTGACGGAACTGAGCGGGTTCGAGGCCCCCCGGCGTGTGCCGGGGGGCCTCGCCGCTTCCCGCGACGAGGATGGTCGCGATCCCATCGAACCTAGGAGGCCGGTTGAAGCCCACACTCTTGGCCCGCGCCCTGCTGTTCGGGACCGCCCTGGTTCTGACGGTCCCGGCCTGCGGCCAGTCGGAGGAACCCGAGGACGACCGCCCCACCGCGCAGGACGACCCCACCGCGCAGGACGACGCCCCCGGAACGGGTGGCTCCCCGGAGTCCGGGGACGGTCCGGCCGCCGAGGGGGAGGTCCAGGTCCTCAACCTGCACGGCGACGAGGAGGGCTTCGACGACCAGCGTCCGCAGACCTACGTCGCCACGGGGTCCACGACCTTCTCCGACATGGAGTGGGACGAGTGGGACCACACCCGCGCACGCGGTGAGGGCGAGATCCTGGGCACCTGGTGCATGGACCGGGGCTGCCAGGACGACCCCTACGACGTCGAGCTGGAACTCGGCGACCCCGTGGAGGTGGACGGGATCTGGTACTTCTCCACCTACACGATCACCGAGTACGACGACGACATGCCACAGGCGCAGCGGGACGCGCTGGACGAGGCCGACGGCGGGCGGCTCACCCTTCCCGGCTCCGCTGAGGACTAGGCACCCGGGCGGAGCGAACGTGAGCTTCGACTCCGCCCCCGCTTCCCCGAATCCTCCCAAAGTCGAGAAAACTCTCGAACTCGCTGGTCAGATCGGGCGCGAGGTGGTGTTTACCGGGGTCCGGGGTGGCCGAACCGGGCGTGGCGAGCTCCGGAGGTCTCTAGTCTGCTGAGTTGTGGGACTCAACCAGTGGGCGGACGACCGCGCGGACGAAGGACAGGGCACCGGTGACCGACCGGTGCCACGGCACGGCCGCGCCGCACTGCTGCGCCTGGCCACCTGGTTCGAGGGCGCCGAACCGGATCGCGCCGAGGCGCTGGCCACGGCGGCCTTCGCCCTGCACCCCGCGTGTCACCTGGAGGGGCGGGTCGACGACACCGTCGCGGCCACCACCAGTTGGTGGCACGCCGAAGCCGACCGCAGCACCGTCACCGAACACCCCGGAACCCGCCCTCCGGAGCCCGTGCGCGACCACCGCGCCCAGCAGGCCCGCCTGCGCGACGCGGCCGAGTCCTCCGCGCACTGGCGCCGTGCCGGTGCGGAACAGATCCGCTCCCTGCTCACCGAGCCCACCGCGGACCGCGCCCGGCTGGACCTGTCCGGTGCCGGCATGGAGGTCCTCATGGAGCTCCTCACGGCCGCGCTCGGCTCCGGCGACGCCTCCCGCCGCCCCACCTCCGCCGGGGATCTGGAGTTCGGACTGCGCCTGCACGTCCACGCCTCGCCCGGGGCGGAACTCACCATCCGCGGCGAGGGCGGCGACCTGACGCTGGAGGGCCTGAGCCTGTGCGTCACCTCCTACGAACAGCACGCCGTGATCCCGCCGCTCGGGGAACGCCCGCACGCCCCTGCTGAGGTGCCCGCGCCCGGCGCCGATCCCGAACCCCGTGCCGACGCCGATCCCGAACCCCCGGCCGACGTCGACCCGGAACCCCCGGACACCGACCCCGGGCCCCACGCCGCCGACGACCCCTCGGACCCCGACGTCGAGACCACCGGACCCATCGCCATCGTCACGGACACGCCCCGGACCGGAAGGTGGGAGTGATGGAGACCAGCGCGCACACCGAGGACGCCGCCCTCATCGGTGAGCGGCAGGCCGCCGCCCGCGCCCTCATGGCCCGGCCCCTGCTCACCCGGCGTACCCACCCGGCCGAGTTCTCCCTCGTGCGCTCCCACGCCGAGTGGCTCGTCCAGCGTTTCCAGAGGGTCCTCGGCTACCGCCTGACCGTGGCCGACGAACACGCCCGCCTGGTCAAGCGGGGGCTCGTCGACGAGGTCGTCCGCCCCGCCGAACGCGCCACGGGAGCCCGTTTCACCCCGCGAACCCATACCTACCTGGCGCTGGCGCTCGCGGTCCTGGTCGAACAGACCGGACCCACCACCGCGCGGTCCCTCACCGCGGGGGTCCGCGCCGCCGCCCGAGAGGCCGGGATCGACGCCGACCCCGGCCGCGGCCTCGGCGAACGCCGCGCCTTCTGCGCGGCCCTGCACCACCTGGTCGGCTTCGGAGCGCTCACCGAGACCGCCGGAACCGTGCGCGCCCACCAGGCGGACCCCGCAGTCGACGTCGAACTCACCCCGGACACCGGCGCCCTGCGCGCGGTCACCGCCCACCTGCCCCGGGCGGGGGACGACCCGGACTCCTTCCTCGCCGACGCGGCGGATCCGGACCCGGAGGGTGACCAGGCGGGCGAGATCGCCCTGCGCCGTCTGCTCGCCGAGACCGCCGTGGTCTACCGCGAACACCTGCCCGACCGCCAGCGCGACCGCCTCGCAGCCCACCAGTGGCGGGCCGCCGCCGCCCTGGGCAACCTCCTCGGCTGCGACACCGAGATCCGCGCCGAGGGTGTGGCGCTCGTCATGCCGGACGAGACCGACGCCGCCCAGCGCTTCCCCTCCGACGACCCGGTGGGCCGCACGGCCCTGGCCCTGGTCCGTCACCTCTCCGGCCGCCTGCACCCCGGCCGCCCCGCCACCTCCGTCGCCGTTCCCGACCTGGAACTACGTACCGCGCTGGACGCCCTCGGCGGCGCGGACGCCCCCGTCCGCGCCGAGTGGGCGCGCACCGCGGGACCCGAGATCCCCGATCCGGAACGGCTGTCCGCCCTCGTGCTGGAGCTCCTCGCCGCCCTCGGCCTGCTCACGGGAGGCCCCGGACAGTGGGCGCTCACCGCCGCGGCGGCCCGGTTCGGCGCCGACGTGGACGAGCGCGTCCCGATGATCCAGGACAATGACGAAGACAGCCGGACACCCCCCGCGCATGCGCGTGGTTCCGGTCAGGACGAACCCGATCCCCAGACCGACCCCCGAGACGACCTCGACCGGGTGACGTCCGTGCTGCAAGCGGTGGCGAACGAGAAGGTGAGCGCGACCAGTGGTGACACAGGAGACGATCCAGGCCCCCGGGACGGCTCCGGCTGATCCTGCCGACACCCCCCGTTACCGTCTGGAACGCGCGGGCATCAGGAACGTGTGGCAGTACGACGACCACGTCCTGGACTTCGCCGAGGGGCGGCTCCTGCTGCGCGGCCGCAACGGCGCGGGCAAGTCCAAGGCCCTGGAGATGTTGCTGCCGTTCCTGCTGGACGGAGACGTCCGGCGCCTGGACACCACCGGCACCAACCGCACCAGCCTGCGCTGGCTGATGGCCGACGACCCCCGCGCGGCGCGCGGACCGGTCGAGGAGGGCACCGGCCCCGACCTGCTCGGCGGCCCCGCCGAACCCGCGTCCGGGGCCGGGGGGACCGCGTCCCCTGACGGCTCCGACTCCTCCGGCGACGGCACCGACGCCAGCTCCGGGCCCGCCACCCGCCTGGGCTACCTGTGGGTCGAGTTCACCACCGCGCGAGGCGACCGGGGCCTGGACGCCGCCACCTCCTCGCGCGGTCCCGCCGCGCACTCCCCGGCCGGACCCACCACCGCCTCCGCGCTGCTCGCGGCCCTTGCCCCGCCCGCCGACCCCCTGGCGGACCCGGACGACGCCCCGGCCGCCGACCCCGAGTCCCAGGCGGACACCGGTGACGCTCACGCCCCCGGAGCGCCGCCCCGGCACATCACCCTCGGCGCGGCCGTCATGGCCGTCGGCGACGCCGACCCGCGCTGCGTGTTCTTCGTGACCGACCGCCGGGTGGGCCACGACCTCGACCTGGTCACCGACGGCCGCCCCAAGCCCGTGGACCGGCTGCGCTCGGAGATCGGCGCGGACAACTGCTTCACCAGCGCCGTCCCCTACCGCGCCCGCGTGATGCGCGACCTGTTCGGGATCGACGACTCGGTCCGCTACCGCAACCTGATCCACCTGCTCTACCGCCTGCGCCGCCCCACCATCGGGGACCGCCTGGAGGCCGGGGAGCTGGTCGGCGTGCTCTCCGAGGCCCTTCCGCCCATGGACGAGTCCGTCCTGGACGAGGTCGCCCGCAACATCGCCGACCTCGAACAGGCCCGGAGCGACAAGAACGGGCTCTCCGAGGCCGGGGCCGGGGTGGCCTCCTTCCTCACCGACTACCACGGCTACCTCCTGCACACCCTGCGCGCCCGCTCCTCGGAGGTCCGCGAACAGCTCGACGCCTGCACCCGCCGCACCGAGGAGACCGACCGCCTTCGCGCCGAGCTGGACGAGCTCATCACCGCGGAGAGCCAGATCGCCGAGGCACGCGACCAGGCCCGCCGCACCCGCGACACCGCAGACGCCGACGACGGCACCCTCGCCGCCGCCCAGAACGGCGCCGCCACCGCCACCACCAACGAGCGCCGCGCCTACGACGCGGCGGTCGGCGCCTACATCCGCGCGGCCGAGGCCGCCTGGGCCGCCGCCGAACACGCCGCGACCACCGAGACCCACGCGGTGGAGCGCCTCGGCGAGGACACCAGCACCATCGAGCGGGCCCTGGAGGTCCTGCGCCAGACCCACCTGGAGGCCGCGCGCGCGGCCACCGCGGCCGGGCTCGACACCCAGGCGCTCGGCCAGGTCCCCGACGCCCACACCTCGGTGCACGCCCCCCGGGAGAGCACCACCCGGGTCGACCTCCAGGGCCTCGAACAGGCCGTGGAGCGCGCCCCCGTCGAGGGCGTCGACCTCGCCGACCTGCGTGACCACCTCGGCCGCCTGCACGACCGCCTGACCACCTGCGCCGACGCCGCCGCCGACCGCACCGACCTCGCCGCCCGGCTGACCGGACTCACCACCGCCGAGGCCGCCGCCGACCGCCGCCTGGTCGCCCTGACCAGCGAGGCCGAGAGCGCCGAGGCCGTCCTGGAGCACACCCACACCCGCGAGCAGGAGGCCATCACCGCGCTGCGCGCGGAGAGCACCTCCTACGCCGACGGCGTGCGAGCCTGGGCCGCCCGGCTGCGCGACTCCAGCCACGCCCACGCCCTCGGCGAGGCCATCCACGAGCTGGAGGGCAGCGTCGAACTGCCCATCACCGACTCCCTGCGCGTGCTGGACCCCCAGGTCCCGGCCACGGTCGCCCGCCTCGCCCACACCGCCGTCGACCCCCTCCTCGAGGAGCTGCGCGCCCGACGCGACGTCGCCGTCAACGAGGAGGGCCAGCTCTCCGACGAACTCGCCGAACTCGCCGCCCGCCGCGCCCGCAACACCGAGAGCGCCCCTGAGCGACCCGCCTGGGCCACCTACCCGCGCCCGAACGGCGACGGTGTCCCCTTCCACCTGGCCGTGGACTTCGCGGACGGCCTCACCCAGCGGGAACAGGCCGGACTGGAGGCCGCCCTGGAGGCCAGCGGACTGCTCTCCGGGTGGATCCGCGCGGACGGCACCCTCTACGACCCCACCACGCGCGACCTCATGGTCACCCCGGCCCGCCCCGCCAAGGGCCGCACCCTCCTGGACGTGCTTGTCCCCGTCGCCTTCCCCGACCGGGGTATGAACACCGACAACCTCCGCGCCCTGCTCTCCTCCATCGCCCTGCACTCCGAGACCCCCGGCAGCGCCGAGGACACCGAGCCCAAACACCGCCGCGACAGCGCCGTGACCACGGTCAGCTCCATGTCGCTCTCCGGCGGCTGGCGGCTCGGCGTGGCCTCCGGAGCCCACTACAAGGGCGAACCGGAGTTCATCGGCGAGGCCGCACGCAAGCGCGCCCGCGACCGCCAGTCCGCCAACACCGACCGGCGCATGGCCATCGCCGAGGCCCTCCTCGCCGAGGCCGGGGAGCGCCGCTGGGCGGTCGAGCACTCCTACACCGAACTGCTCGGGGTCTCCCGCGACCTCCCCGAGGCGGCCCCGCTCATCCGCGCCTGGACCACCCTCGACGTCGCCCGGGCCGACGTGGCCGCGGCCCGCCGCGCCCACGACACCGCGCGTACGGCCGAGGAGTCCGCCCGGGCCGAACTCCTCGGCATCCGCACCCGACTGACCGAGGCGGCCCGCGACCAGTACCTGCCCACCGTCCGGGCCGAACTCGACAGCGCCCTGCGCGCCCTGGACCACCTGCGGGTCCTGATCGCCTCGGCCCTGCGCGACCTCGACGTCCTCGCCTGGGAGTTGGCCGACCACGAACGCCACGTCGCCGCGTGGTCCCGCACCCGGGCCGCACGCGTCCTCGCCGAGGACGCCCGCGCCGCCGCGATCGACGACATGATCACCGTGCGCCGCCAGTTCGAGCTCGGCGACCGCGCCAGGGGCGTGGCCTCGGAGCAGATCGACGCCGCCCGGGCCCAGGTCCAGGAACGCGCCAAGGAGGCAGCCGAACGCCTCCCCGAACTCGAACGCGACGCCCAGCGCGCCCGCGACGAACGCGTGAGCGCCGAGGCGCGCCTCGAGGTGGCCACCACCGAACGCGCCGAACAGGTCCGCCGCGCCCTGGCTGTGGGGGAGGCCCTGGTCTCCTCCGTCACCACCGTCGGCGACCCCGACAGCCGCTCCGTCACCGGTACCGAGGACACCGTCCCCGACTCCGTGCTGCTCCGCGCGGCCGGGCTCGAGGACTGCGCCGGGGACGACGCGCCGCTGGCCCGCTACCTCGCGGCGGTCATCGGTGACCCCGAGGCCGAGGCCGAGACCACCGGACCGGACGAGCGCCTGGCCCTCCTGGCCTCCTTCACCGCGCAGCTGGAGGACGGCCTGGCCGCCCAGGACGACGTCGCCGAGGTCGACGACAGCGCCATCCTCGGCAGCCGTGAGGAGTTGCACCGCCTCCTCACCTCGGTGGGCTGGGCCCAGACCCGCACCGAGCTCAGCGAGCCTCGCGGGGTGAAACGCCTCACGGTCCACGACGAGGACGGCGCACACGACGTCACCTCCTACGCCGAACGCGTCGCCGAGGCGGTGGTGAGGGCCGAGGAGACCGTGGCCGTCGCCGAGGAGGAGGCCTTCGAACGCCACCTGCTGGGCGAGCTCGCCGGGCACCTCTCCCGCCAGATCGACGAGGCCCGCGCCCTCATCGCGACCATGAACGACGTCCTCAAGGACGTCACCACGTCCGCGGGGCTCGGCGTGCGCCTGGACTGGAGCCTGGCGCCCGACGCCGGTGCCGACGTCGAGGCGGTCGTCCCGCTCCTGGCGACCCCCGCGAACGAGCGCACCCGGGTCCAGACGACCCGCCTGCGCGACGCCCTGCGCCGCTGCATCGAGGCCATCCGCCGCCTCGACCCCACCGCCACCGGTGGCGCCCAGTTGCGCGCCGCGCTCGACTACCGGTCCTGGTTCACCTTCACCGTCTTCGTCACCGACTCCGCCGGGGACGAGCGCCGCCTGGGCCACCGCACCGCCCTCAGCCAGGGCGAACAGCGCGTGGTCGCCTATCTCGTGCTGTTCGCCGCGGCCGCCGCCCAGTTCGACGCCCTGGCCGCCCGCGCACCGTGGGCGCCGCGCCTGATCCTGCTGGACGACGCCTTCGCCAAGGTCGACGAACCCACGCACGGACGCCTGCTCGGCCTGCTGGTCGAACTCGACCTCGACTTCGTGCTCACGTCCGAACGCGTCTGGGGCTGCTTCGCGAGCGTGCCGAGCCTCAACATCTACGAGTGCCTGCGGGACCCGAACGTCCCGGGGATCGCCACGCTGCACTTCACCTGGGACGGCAGCAGGCGGCGGCTCGTCGGTGTGTGATCCCTTGGTCCCGGCGGGCGCCGTCCTCGGCCGGGACCGGGTTCGGCGAACACCCGCACGCGCGCCCGCCGGCCGTGCCACAGTGGCCTGGGTCACCTCCGGTCCTCGGGAAACCCGAGGTCCGGCGTGGGTGGAACGGGTCTCGGGTGCTGACCGGCGCGCGTATCACCAGCGCGCTTCCTCCCGTCCTGTCCTACTCTGCTGGTGCAGGTTCGAGAACGGAGCGGGGTGGCGAAGGTGACTCGGGGACCCGAGGCGGACACACGCACAGGACGGGACGGCCACGCGGCCGCACCCCAGACCGAGGACCCCACCACCAAGGCACTCCTCGACGCCCTGGCGCGCTCGGGACTGTCCGAGGAGGTCCGTACCTGGGTCGGCGCCGCCCTGTGGGGTGAGGAGGCGCTTGAGGCGCTCCTCAGGGGCGAGCACATCCCGGGGATCGTCCCCGCGGTGTCCTCCGAGGCCCCGCCCGGACGGGTGCGACGGGCCTACCTGACCGGCATCCGCGTCCAGGGGTTCCGCGGCATCGGCCGCCCGGCCGACCTCACCTTCTCCCCGAGCCCCGGCCTCACCGTCATCGTCGGCCGCAACGGGTCCGGGAAGTCGAGCTTCGCGGAGGCCGCCGAGGCCGCCCTGACCGGACGCAACCCGCGCTGGGACGCCATGCCCACCGGTTGGCGCGACGGCTGGCGCAACCTCCACTACGACGAGCGCACCGAGGCGACGGTGGACATCCACATCGCCGGGGACCCCGGGCCCACCCGGATCAGCCGCCGCTGGACCGGGGAGAGCGTCCGCTCCGCTCGCGGCGAGGTCGTGCACCCCAACGGCGAGGTCTCCCCGCTGCGCACCCTCGACTGGGGCGAGAACCTCGTCCGCTACCGCCCCTTCCTGTCCTACGACGAACTCGGCCGCACGGTCACCGGCCGGGCGGCGGAACTGTACGACACCCTCACCGCCCTGCTCGGGCTGACCGGGCTCGCCGAGGCCGAGCGCCGCCTGGCCAAGGTCTGCGACGGCCTGGTCCGGCGTCGCGACCGCCCCTCCCGAGAGCTGCGGCCCCTCCTGGAGGTGCTGGGCGCCTCCAACGACCCCCGCGCCGTCCAGGCGGCGGGCGTGCTCTCAGCCCCCTCCATGGACCTGGAGACCCTGCGCCGGGTCGCCTCCGATGACGGTCCCAGCGACCCCGCCCGGCACGTGGTCCTGCGCCGACTGCGCCGCCTGGCCGTTCCCGAGCGCACGCTCATCGCCGACGTCGTCAACGAACTGCGCGGGGCCGCCATGGAACTCGCCATGGCGGCGGGCAGCAAGGGCGACCACGCGCACGGGGTGGTCCAACTCCTCGAACAGGCGCTGGAACACCACAAGCGCCACCCCACCGAGACCACCTGCCCCACCTGCGCGACCACCGGGGCGCTCGGCGCCGACTGGGTGCGTCGCGCCAACGCCCAGCTCCGGGCTCTCCGGCCCCAGGCCGCCACGGCCTCGGCCGCCTACGACCGCGCCTCCGCCGCGCGCGACCAGGCCCGGTTCCTGCTCTCCCCGGTGCCGACCTGGCTGCCGCCGGAGAGCGAGCTCGGCCAGGTGTGGGAGCTCTGGGAGTCCGGCTCCGACATCGAGGACCTCGGGGAGCTGGCCGAGCACATCGAGTCCGTGGGCCGCAGACTCCGCGCGGCGGCGGTCAGCGCCCGCCGGGACGCCTCCGAGCGGCTGGAGGACCCCACCAACGGATGGGCCGACCTCGCCGAGCGCCTCTCCGGCTGGCTGGACGACGCCCAGGACGCCGTGGCGGCGAGCGAGACCCTGGCGGTGGCGGAGACGGCCCTGAACTGGTTGGCCGAACACGCGCGCGGTGTGCGCGCGGAGCGGCTGGGGCCGGTCGCCTCCCAGGCCGAACAGGTCTGGTTCCGGCTGCGCCAGGAACGCCACATCGACCTCCAGGGCATGCGGCTGATCGGCCGGGGCGCCCGCAGGAGGGTCGAGGTGGACGTCTCCGTGGACGGCGTGGACGACCAGACCAGCGCGCCCGGGCTGCTCAGCCAGGGCGAGTTCCAGGCGCTGGCGCTGTCCATCTGCCTGCCTCGCGCGCTGGTGGACGGCAACCCCTTCGGCTTCCTCCTGCTGGACGACCCGGTCCAGGCGATGGACACCGAGACCGTTGAGGGGCTCGCGGCGGTCCTGGCCGAGGTGGGGCGGCACCGGCAGCTCATCGTGTTCACGCACGACACCCGGCTCTCCGACGCCCTGCGCAGGCTGGGGCTGCCCGCCGACATCCGCACGATCAACCGCGACGCGATGTCCAACGTCTGGCTGGCCGAGGGAAGCGCGTGAGGGCCGGTTCGCCCCGCGGCCCACGGGCCAGGGTGCACGGCGTCACACCGGGGCCCTTTCCCGGGTTCCTCGGGGTGCGGTGCGCAGGGCGCTTTCGAAGCACCCGGGCCCCTGTTGAACAGGGGTTCCCGTGTTCCCTCAGCAGTGCGGGGGAGGGGG
>NZ_LAVM01000062.1:0-34334 GCF_001083815.1 Nocardiopsis sp. SBT366
CCCCATGCCCGGTCACGGCGGCCCGCCTCACGGCGGCGCCCCGTGGGGCCCACCGCCCCCCGGTGGTCCGCACGGCAACCCGTACGGCGGTCCGTACGGTGCGCCTCCTCCCCCGCCCAAGCCCCCCAGGAAGAAGGGCGGCTGTGGCTGCGGTTGCTTCTTCTTCATCCTCATCACCCTGATCGTGTTGGTGATGCTCTACCTCCAGTTCTGGGACGTGTGGGACTGGATGTACGACATCTTCGACGTGGGTCTGCCCCAGGGCGGATCCGACCCGTTCGTCTGGGACTGACGTCCGACGGGGGCGGTGGGCCAGTGGCCCACCGCCCCCGTCCGCGTCCACAACCCCTAAGCTGACCGGTATGAATGACAGTTTGGTGTGGATCGACTGCGAGATGACCGGCCTCGACTTCGAGAACGACGCGCTGATCGAGGTGGCCTGTCTGATCACCGACGGTGAGCTGAACATCCTCGACGAGGGTGTGGACGTCGTGATCAAGCCCCCGCAGGAGGCCCTGGACCGGATGGGCGACTTCGTCCGGAACATGCACACCACGTCGGGGCTCCTCGACGAGCTGGACAAGGGTGTGACCCTCCAGGAGGCGGAGGACCGCGTGCTGGAGCACATCCGCCAGTACGTCACCGAGCCCCGCAAGGCCCCCCTGTGCGGCAACTCGATCGCCACCGACCGCACGTTCATCGCCCGGGACATGCGCCGGATCGACGACTTCCTGCACTACCGGATGGTGGACGTCTCCTCCATCAAGGAGCTCCTGCGCCGCTGGTACCCCCGCGTGTACTACGCGAGCCCGGAGAAGAACGGCGGCCACCGCGCCCTCGCCGACATCACCGAGAGCATCCGCGAGCTGCGGTACTTCCGCGCGGCGGCCTTCGTCCCGGAGCCCGGCCCGAACTCGGCCACGGCCCGCGCCATCGCCGCCGAGGTCGTCGCCGACGGCACCGGCCTGAAGGCACGTGACGCGGCTC
The DNA here is from genome assembly GCF_001083815.1 of Nocardiopsis sp. SBT366. Classification (NCBI taxonomy): domain Bacteria; kingdom Bacillati; phylum Actinomycetota; class Actinomycetes; order Streptosporangiales; family Nocardiopsidaceae; genus Nocardiopsis; species Nocardiopsis sp. SBT366. The sequence goes on from NZ_LAVM01000062.1 coordinate 988, forward strand.
TCCAGGACCCCAAGCCGGGAAACTGATCGAAGCACTCCCCGGAGTCCGCTAAGCTTTCATACGTACGCAGGGCCGAGAGGCCAGGCGCACGTGGTGGGTGTAGCTCAGCCGGTAGAGCACTTGGTTGTGGTCCAAGAAGTCGCGGGTTCAAGTCCCGTCACTCACCCCAGAGGCTCAAGCCCCTGACCAGCGGAAACGCAAAGTGGTCAGGGGCTTTTGCGTTGCCGGGGGTGCACCAGAGGGTGCACGGGACCCACAACACGGGCCGGTGAGTGTGCACCACCCCTCCTGTGCCTGCGGCCTTGCGCAACCGCACCTGAACCAGGACGCGGGCATTGCCAACAACCCTCTGGCTGCGCATCTTTGGTTTCCTCATCACACCGCTCGGGTTTACTCAGGCGAGCCCCCTTCGCGTCCCGCCGTTACCTCGACCCGAGTGATCCGGGGAAGCTGTCGTCTCAAGGGCCTGTTCCTACTGTTCACGGACGCCTTCCCAAGTGACAGCCGTCTTGCATGCTTGGCCAGGTGTTTGTAGCAGATAAGGATGCAGGCGATGCCGAGCATGGACAGGAAGGTGGAGGCCTTGCACTCCCAGCGCACGTTCAGCCTGCGGTACGAGCCCAGCCAGCCAGGCGATCGCGATGGATCTTCGGCGACCACAGGCCAGCCTGGGTCCAGGTCTGGAACCAGCGGTGCGCGGTGGCCCGGGAGATGCCGAACAAACCGTCAGCTCTTTCCCAGGAACAGCTGATACCTAAACGAGCAGCACGGTGGTCAACACCGAGCGTTGGTCGACGCGGGGACTGTCGGCCTTGGGTAGCACATCACTCTCAGCACGTGATCATGCCAGGTCCAGGGCCATCTCGCAGGGCTTCTGAGATGAGCTCTGAGGCGATCACCAGGAACAATGCCTTGCCAATGTGCTGGGTGGAGGCGTGCTCACCGTCCCGAACCGCCCTTGCTGCCGCACCGGCGATCGCACGCTTGCGCGAACTCGAGGTATGCAAGGAGCGCCATTGGTGTGTACCCGAAGGATGCATTCCCCAGTCGGATGTGGAGCAACGCGAAACAGCCGGGTGCCGACCTCCCGCAACCTGCGAGTTCACGCATACTCGCAGTTCAGCCCATCCACCACCAGCACTCAAATCCCGCCTGTCACCCCAGAGTCGCGCGCTTTTGATACCCGGAATCAAGCCCTTCCTCCCGTTTCCAGCCTCGGCCACCGGATTCCCGCACTTCATCAGCATCCCTGTCGACTGCCTGCACCCACCCCCTGCAGAACGTCACTACTCTGAGGCATACTCCTGAACGTCGGTCCCCCAGTGGTTTCCCCTGTGCTGACGACGCCGAAAGGGCCCAGTGACTTCCCCGAGCACACTCCCCGAGCCCGCTGACCACTTCCTCACCGCCCTCTCCCACGAGATCACGGCTCAGCTGGCCGATGACGCAAAGACCAAGGAGAAGGTTTCCCTCAAGGACGGCGAACACGTCCGGGTCGGAGATGGTGAGCACCCCCACGAGTACTTGTTCTCCTGCACCCGTTGGAAGGAGGCCTTCGACTCTGACCAGCTCTTGATGCGGCCCTCGCGTTCCAGCGGCCCCTGGCAGTACGCCGCGGCCACGGCTCACCCTGACGGGAAGATCCTCGTCACCACGGATGCCGATCTCGGTGACCGACCAGGAAACGTCCAGCTCCGGGAGGACGAGACCCGGTCGCTGAGCGCCCTCGCCGACCGAATCCGTGACTGCGGCCAGAATCCCGGCCCCGTGAACACGACCACCGCCTCCTGGGTCCTCGGGGAAGGAGATCCGACAGTCGGAATCCTGTCCGCCCCGCACCGGTACATCAGCGGGTACCGGGACATGACGCTCAACAAGGGCCAGCGCCGCGCCGTGGAACAGGCCCTGGGCAGCGGAGTCACCTTCGTCTGGGGCCCGCCCGGCACCGGCAAGACCGAGGTGGTCTCCCTCACCGTCGAGGGCGCCCACCGCCTCGGCGAACGGATCCTGTTCCTGGCCCCCACCCGTGTGGCCGTCGACCAGGCGCTGGAGCGGGTCTGCGAACGGTTGGAAGGTGAGGAGGGCTTCGACACCGGTCTGGTGCAGCGGGCCGGAGAGATCGAGGTGGCCTCGCTACGCGAGCGGTTCGGTTCGGTAATCGATCCGGAGATGATCGCCGGACGACTGGGCGCGGACCTGGCCGCCCGGGCCGAGGAACTGGAGGAGATCCTCGAGGTCGCCGCCGCCCAAAGCGAGGCCCACGAACGCCTCGCCCGGGCCGAGGAGGAACTGGGCAGCGGAGAGGACCTCGCTGAGGAGATCACCCGCGAGATCTCCCTCCGCCGAACCCAGGTGGCCCGCGTCCAGCAAGAGCTTGTCCAGGTGGCCGCGAGTGTCGAGGCGATCGGCACCCCCTCGGGGATATTCGCCAAACGCAAGGCCGAGCGGCTGGCTCAGCTCGTCGCGGAGCGCAACCGCCTGCGTGACGCTCTGACCGACTCCGAGCAGCGGATCGGCGCCGCCACCGATCGTTTGAAAGTCGTCAGAACGGCGATCACCGGATGCCTCCGGGAACGGGACACCGCGTTCGAGGCCACCGTCGGACTATCCTCCGCAGAGGAGGTGGAGGAGCTGATCGACCGGGCCGAGCCCGAGCTGACCAAGGTCCGCGAGGAGCTCGACGGGCTGTTGGACGCAGTCCGTTCACGGTGCCGGGTCATGGGCACGACGCTGTCCAAGGCGCTGCAGAGCCGCCGCCTCATGGACGGGGTGGACACCGTGGTCATCGACGAGGCGGGCATGGTCGACCTGCCCTCCGCCTGGTGCGCCGCCGGGCTGGCCGGCAAGCGCGTTGTCGTCGCCGGGGACTTCCGGCAGCTGCCCGCCATCACCCAGGCCTCGGGTTCCAGGAAGCTCCGGCCCGAGGAGCGGGAACACGCCCGGCGGTGGATGGACAGGGACGTCTTTCACGCTGCGGGGCTGGTCTCCCGCTCCGGCCGGGTGAACAACGACCCCCGCCTGGTCGCGCTGGGCACCCAGTACCGGATGCGCCCCGACATCTGCTCCGTAGTCAACCGGGTCGCCTACCGCGACGCCCCGCTGACCACCGGACGCTCAGACGACTCCCGGCTTCCGCACTCACCGCTATTGGAGCGGCCGGTGGTCCTGGTGGACACCTCCGGCAGCCGGGTCCGGATCGACGGTAGGGGGCGGCACAAGTCCAACCAGGTGCACGAGGCCGTCATCCACGAACTGGTCCGCGGACTGCAGTACGACGGGGTCCTGCCCGGCCGCAAGCACGACGCCCCAGGCTCCCTCGCCGAGCGGATGGCGGTCATCGCCCCCTACCGCGACCAGGTCAAGCACCTGAGCAGCAGCCTGAAGTACCGCTTCGGCGAGGACTACGAAGGGCTCGCCGACACCGTGCACCGGTTCCAGGGCAGTCAGCGCCCCCTGGTCATCGTGGACACCGTGGCCGGGGCCGGGGACAAGCCGGGCTTCTTCTACAGCGGCACGGGGATGTCCTCCTCCACCGCACGACTGCTCAACGTGGCACTGAGCCGAGCCCAGGACCACTTGGTGGTGGTCGCCGACGTCGAGCACCTGCGCGAGCATCTCCAGCCGGGCAGCGAAACCGTGATCATGCTCGACACCTTGGAGAGGATCGCCCAGCGGATCCCGGCCGAGGAACTCGTCCCCGTCCGCACCGCGAGCGACCTAGTCGGCCTCAGCGAGGCGGAACTGAGCCGACCCGCCTTCTTTCCCGCCGACGAGGTGGCCAAGGCACTGGAATGGGACCTGGCCCGCACCATCGGGAGCATCGAGATCTACTGCGCCTTCCTCAACAGGAAGCCAGTCGAACGCTGGCTCAAACACCTGATCCCCCGCATCGCCCAGGGGGTGCGGGTCACCGTCTTCACCCGCCCGGTCAGCGACCACCAGGACCAGAACGCCGAACGGCACCAGGTGCAGATCCAGCGCCTCCAGAAAGAGGGCTGCGAGGTACGCACCCGCGAGCGGATGCACGAGAAGGTCGTGGTCCTGGACGACACGGTGCTCTGGCACGGTTCCCTGAACCTGCTCTCAAGCAGCGGGCCGACCGACCTCATGATGCGCCTGACCGACCCGGCCGCCTGCGAACGCGTCCGCCGCATCGTGGACCAGGCCCGCCGCGATCAGCCCCTGCAGCATTACTCCCCGCCCCGAAACGACCAATCGGCCCCCGCCGACTCCCCCAGCATCGGTGAGGTGGTGGATGGCTGCCTGTACCTCAACGTTCCCTACAGGGAGAAGGACGTAGCCAAGCGCGAGGTCAAGGCGAGATGGGACAAGAACGCCCGCCTGTGGTGGGTACGCCCGGACACCCCGAGGGAGAAACTCACCCGCTGGCTGTGAATCCACCTCGCCCGCGCCCCTAGACGGGCGCGGGCGGGACGGGAACCGGGCAAAGGTCATCCCGCGTGGTCGGCACCGGCCTGAAGATCGAGACGGCCCGCTCATGGGAAGAGGACGGCGGCCTGAAGCCGGTAGCCGAGTTCTCCCGGTTCCCTGATCACGTGCAAGGAAACCCCGATTCCAGGAGGGCAGGGCCTTCGAACAGTTCCGCAACGGCCGTCTCCGCGATGGACAACTCCCGCTCCGCCGAATCCTGGTTGGACTTCGTCGTCGTGGCATCGACCGAACGGGCTCCGCACGGCCCCGTCACCCACTCAGACGCGTTCCAGGGGGCCTTCTGGCCCCATGAGGAACCGGAAATGCCCCACCAGCCTCTTGACCTGGAACGGGTCGCGGACCAGAACACCCACCTCGATGTTGTGCCGCAGGGCGTGCCCGGTGAGGTTGGCGCTTCCCACCAAGGCTTTGTTGGTGTCAGCGGCGATCAGCTTCGCGTGCAACGAGGCCTTCCCTTCTGCGCCACGATGCTCCTCGGGCCAACGCCAGAGCCGGACCTGCGGCTGTTCACTGAAGTGCTTCTGGAAGGTTCCCAGGGCCCCGGTCTTCTCCTCGAGGACCACGTCCACAACTACGCCGCGCTCCGCGGCAGCGCTCAGCTCACCAACGGCCCCAGAGGAGGGGTGATGGGCGTAGCCCACCACCAGTAGGCGTTCGCACGCCCCGCGTAGAACCTCTTCCAGAACTGCGGCGGTCATCCGGGCCGGAGTGTCGCGACCGGGACCAGAACCGGAGCCGGTGCGGGCGACCGGTCCACTCGCCACCAGTGTGGACCGTTCCTGTTCGGTCCGGTCGGCCACGGCGGCGGCGGACAGCAGGGCCAGCCCTAAGGCCTCCCCGCTCAGGTGGGGGCGTTGGCGCCACAGACGGGCCAGGGCCGACGCGCGTGGCGCCATGCCCGCGACCGGGTGGGCGTCGAGCAGCACGGCCTCCGCTCGGCCGGGGCCCTTGGCGCCCTCCAAAGCGCGCGCCCAGCTCTGAACCACCGGCAGTGGCAACCGCCCGGCCAGCCGACCCAGGTCCCGCGACCATCTCTCCCGGTCCGCGTCACCCGCCGCGCTCAGCCCGGTACTCACCCGAAGTACCCGAGGTCGTCGTGGGCCATGGTGTCCACCAGGAGGGTCCGGTCCAGGTAGTGGTTGTTACGCACACAGGAGGTCTCGGAGGCGAACAAGCACACGTGGCACGCGGCTCCGTACAGACGGGCGTGGTCCTTCGGGTCATGCTCGGAGCAGAGGGGGTCCGAACTGCACAGGCGCGCCGCGTCCAGGGCCTGCTCGATCAGGCCGCCGAGGCGTTCGGGTTTCTCACCCAGGGAGACTAGACCGCCAAGGGTGCCCTCGCTGTCGGGGGCCGCAGTGTAGAGAAGGATCCCCGCCATCGGGTCGGTTCCCCCGCGCGCATAGACGCGCTCCGCGATCCCCGAGGCACCGTACCCGGCTTCGAGGGCGAACTCCCGGATGAGGCAGTGTGCCAGGGAGTGCAGCAGCACGTACCGCATGCCCGGCCACTCGCCCGGCTGGAGCCTGCGGTTGGCGCGCCAGGCGTCGTGTCCGGCACGCAGACTCCTCTCCCTCTCCTGCACCGCAGGCGATCCTTCCCAGGCCACCAAGGGTTCCTCCCGGAACTGGAGGAAGATCCCCTCGCCTCGTTGTTCGGCGCACGGTACCCAGGTGGGCGGCTCAGCGGAGAGCGCGGCCACCCGAGAGGCCTCGGTGGAGACCACGTCGAACTCGGGAGCGTCGATGCGGGTGAACCCGTACAGTGCGCTCACCTCACGCAGACGGGGCACCAGCACCACGCGTTCCAGGTATCGCTCGGTCCCCCGGGGCCTAGCAACTCTCTGGGTGGTGAAATCAGGCATGTTCACCTGATCGGGTCGGGTGAAGGCCTCCCACTCCGGCCGCTCCACGTCGACCTCCTCCGTATCCACCGCTTTGGGCTGTTGGCCGACAGACGCGAGTTGACGCTGCATCTCGTCCCATACGGCGTCGAACCCGTACGGTTCCAGATCGGGCCAGAAGGTCAGGCTGATGGTGACGGGCCTGGCCACATCCTTGGGCAGGGCGGCCAACGTAGCCAAGGCGGGCCAGTTCTTGGCAACCTCGTCTTCTGGAGCTGTCTCGCCCTCGGGCAGGCTGAACACGCGGATCTGGGTCGGGAACCAGCCGTTGGTGGCCCCGAGAGACATGGTGCGGGTGCGCAACCCGCAACCGTCGAAGGCCCCCAGGTGGGGGTGGCGGCCCCGGCAGCCGGGGAGGTTCTTGGCCGCGTTCTCCTCGCCGTACGCGTCGGACATGGGACGCCGCTGTCCGCATCCGCACACGGCGAAAACGTTGGCCGCCTCGCCCGAGGTGCCGCGCTCGGTCAATCTGAGCGAGTGCTCACCCACTGTCGGTTCCTCCCCCTTGTGAACGAAGTACATCCACGGGAAGTCGTCCAGGTGCCCCTCCTGGCAGGCGAGCACGAACCTGGCGGGCACGGCGGAGGGCCGTTTGCGGCCCTGGGCGTGGCAGCTGTGCACGTAGCGCACCTTGTCGGGGCGGTAGACGTCTGAGAGGAGCTCGAACAGCCCCGAGTCCGCCGAGGCCAGGACCCGGCACCGTGTGCACCGCAGCCACCGGGGAAAGGCCGCCACGGGGACCCCGATCCGCGCCCACTCATCGAAGGGGTTGGAGAGGTTGGGCGGCGTGTAGGGCGGTGTCCGAAGCTCGGCGACCTGCTTGCCGAGCTTGCGCTGGACCGCGTCGAGCAGCCGGTTCTCGCGCAGAACCGTGGAGTGCGCCTGGTTCCACTCCTGGAGCCCGCGCACGATCACCGACAGGTTGGGAAGGTCCACGACCGCTCCGATCCCGAAGGTGTGCAGCAGTTGGCTGGTGCGGAGCTCGCCCACCCGCTGGGTCTGGGACTGAGTGTTCATTCCTGGTCCTGTCCTTCGTCAGCGGGAGGGGTGAACGGGTGGCGAGCCGCATCCCCCAGGGTGTCTCCGGGGTCCAGGACGAGCCGGATGCCGGGTTCCACTTCGCGCAGAGAGTTGGGCGCGGTGGTGAGACGCCACCTGCCCTCCTCCGGTTTGTTGAGCAGCCCCACGGTGTTGGTCGAGTTCTTTGGAGGCCGGTAGGCGAGGCTGACCCCGTCCGTGGTCTGACGGCTGCGCCGCTCGTGCCAGAGGTCCATCCGCTGGTCGACCTGTTCCGCTACCCTGCGAGCCTGCGACGCACTGCCCGTGACCAGGCCCGCCCGACGCTTGATCTCGGCCGCCACGTGGTCGGCGGTCTGCCCGGTGCGGTCGAACCGGCCCGCCCCGTGGTTGGGGTTGAGGACGCCGTCGTAGTTGCGGGCCATCGCCACCAGCAGTCCGGTCAGACCGCGGTCGATGGCGCGTGCGGCGAACGGGGTCACCGAGAGGGCTTCGACGTGCCGGTACATGGAGGAGTGGAAGTTCTCGAACCGCTCGTAGTGGGAGAGATCCCTGGGGCGGGCCCAGTTGTAGACAGTGAAGACGATGCCGGGGTGGCGCCGGCCCACCCGGCTAGTGGCCTGGATGTACTCGGCGGTGGACTTGGGCTGTCCGCCGACGACCATCGCACCAAGACGGGGCACGTCCACACCCACGGCGATCATGTTCGTGGCCAACAGCACGTCCAACGGTTTGGAGCCCCTTCCACCGGCCCCGGTGAAGGTCTTCCCGAGGTGTTCGAGGATTTGCGGGATGTCGTCCGAACCCAGCCGGGAGGTGAGCTCCTCCACCCACGGGCGGCCGCGTTGGGCCAGACCGCGCTCGTCGGCCCGCCACAGGCGGGTGGCGACGTCGTCCTCAACCATCCGGCGCATCCCGCCGAGGTCGCGCAGGCTGTTGAAGTAGCCGACCAGGGTCATGTAGGGGTCGGTGGCCTCGTTGGCGCCGTACCTGTCATGGAGTTTCTGGGCGGCGGCCATCACGGCGACGTACACGCGGATCTGGGTGGACTTCACCCGCACCCCGTGCGCGCAGATGCCGACGTAGCGGCGCCCGTCGACCTCGTCGGTGGGGCGTTGGCGCGAGAAGAAGGTGTCCCCGGCGTCCAGGCCCTGCGGCGGGAAGATCCGGGTCCGCCTGCCGCCGAAGAGCATGGCGATCTGACGGTTGGCGCGACGGACCGTGGCGGTGGAGGCGATGACCTTGGGCCGGACCTTGTGGTTGGTGCCCGTCCTCGGGTCGGTGTGGTCCCACCTGGCGAGCAGGTCGACGGCAGTCTCGTACAGACCCACCAGGGACCCCAGAGGGCCGGTGATCAGGTGCAGTTCGTCCTGGACGATGAGGTCCGGCGGACGCACCGAGGCGGAGGGCACCACCTGAGCGGCAGGGAGATGGGCGCCCTTGTTGTCAGGTTTGTGAAAGTTGGCGTCACCACACGCCCGTCCATTCATCTCCCCGGCGAGGAAGCCGTGCCTCTGGCAGTAGCGCTGTGCACGCCCGAACAGGGTCTGCGCCTCCCCCTTCCAGGTGAGCTGCGCGAACTTGTCGACGGTGGCGATGACCAGAGAGGGAACCAGGCGGTAGATCTCCTCGTCGACGACCACCACGGGAAGCCCCTCGCCGTCGCTCTCGAAGGTGCTGAAGGCGCACTCGAACTCGGGGCAGAGCACGCGGGTGCGACGCTCCGCGGTGTTGACCTCGATGTCCTGCCCCGGGTTGAGGGCGTGTCCGCACCAGGGGCAGGACATCAGCTGGTGCGGGGAGCCGTGTCCGCCCCCGCCCCTGCCGGTGCGCTTGACCCTGACCCATTCCTTGGCGTCCTCGAAGAAGTTGGGGCTGACCTTACCGCCCACCCAAAGGCCGAGACGGAAGGGGACGGCTCCCCACCGGTTCGAGTCCTGTCTGCGCTCGACCTCGCAGGCACAGATGAGCGCGGCGGCCCGCTGGAACTGCTGGATGGTGAGCAGGCGCAGCGTGTACCGCATCAGCACGGCCACACCAGTGTCGGTGCGGGGCACCGCCTTAGGGGCCTGGAGGCGGCGGATACCCATGGTGTAGGCGGTCAGGCCGAGGTAGGCCTCGGTCTTGCCGCCACCGGTGGGGAACCAGAGCAGGTCCGCAGTGAGTTCCCCTTCGTCTCCGTGGCCGGAGCGCTCCGGGTGCGCCGGATCGGTCACCGACGGCAGGTTGAGCAGGAGAAAGGCCAGCTGGAAGGGGCGCCAGCTGCGGTTCCTGGGCTCGTCGACGGCGGCCACGCGCTCGTCGAGCGCGATCCGGACGTCGCCGCCCGCCGCGAGGGAGTGGACGCGTTGGCGGTGCATGGCCCGGTTAGCGAACCGGAAGGCCGCGAGGGCGTCGGGGTCTCGGTCCAACAGCTCGATGGCGGCGGTGATGCGGTCGGCCGCACGGGAGGCCTCGTGCAGGTTGCCGCGTGCATCCTCACGGAAGTCGGTGCCGTCGTGCACCAGGAGGGCGTCCGGGTCCTCCACCCGTTCCCGTTGGCGATCGATCCAGGCCCGGTATCCGTTCACGAGGGGGTTGAGCGCCTCCCGGATGCCGGGTGCCGTGCCGTCCTCCCTGCCCAGGACCGCCATGTCCACGACCAGATCGGCGAGCTCGGGCAGGTCCTCGTCCTTGTCCGCACTGGGGACGTCGGTGTGCGGGAGCTCGTAGCCGGGGACCGCGGACGTGCCCACCCGTACGGCTCGCTGTGGGTCGACAGCGGTCTCGACGGTGACGGCGGTGCTGTGCCCGACGGCGAACTCCGCGTGGAACCGGTGGGTCATGGCCAGGTTGCGGTGTTCCTCGCGGTCCTTCTTGTCTCCGCCGGAGAAGCTCTCGGGGCGAGGGACGAAGACCGGCGTGCGCCCGTCCGTGGCGGTGACGGCGAGTTCGGCCTGGAAGAGCCACTTGCTCTGGGAGCTCTCCTTGCCCTGCTGGCCGTTGACGAGGAAGAGGGTGACCAGGCGTCGGCCGTCGTAGGAACGCACCCGTCCGCGCAGGACGACGGCGGGCCGCTCAGGGTCGAGTTCGACCTGTTCGAGCGCCGCGTCCTCCTCGGGGAGGCCGATCCGGACCTCCGCGCTGTAGGGGTGGCGCCGGTACACGTGCCCCTCCCCCTCCGGGTTGGGCTCGCTGAGGTAGACCGCCCAGGCCGTGTGGACGAGGAGTTCGGTGGTGCCGGGTTCCACACACACGGTGAAACCGTGCGCGTTGCAGAACATGCTGGGAACGGAGGGCGCCTCGGGTTCGGCGTCACCGCTGTCGGCGTCCGCGATGCTGACGGAGTCGTGCACCCCGGACTCGGCGAGGCGGTCCTGGTCGTCGGGGTCGACGAGGGCTCCGTTGGGAGCGAGTCTGCCGAGGATGTAGCGGTCGGTGACGCGTTCGGAGGCGGGGAACTGCTCGTGTTCGTCACCACCGGCCGGCCCGTAGAGGTCGCCTACGACCAGTTCTTCCAGCTCGGCCCGGATCTCACGTGGTTTCGGGGGTGTGAGGACCCTGTCATCGCCCATGCCCCAAGGCTAGAGGGCGGTGGGGACAGAGTGTCCTGCGGCGGTTCGACCATGCCAGGATCGCCCCGTGGACTATGACAAACGTGTGTATTCATGGAAGCACCTCTGGAACCAGAGAATCCGCCAGGATCCCCACTCGCGGCATTCCGAGGACTACCGTCCCTATGACGGCGAACTGGAAGCCCGAGGGGTCGGCCCCCTGTACGAGATACGTGGCCTGATTGTCGCCCAGGCTGCCCAGATCGAGGACCTCCTCGGCCACATCGTGGTCGAACGCCAGTCTCGCGCCCGAGTTTGTGAGCACTCTCCGGATCCACGCGAGGCTCGGTCCATCGACGACGTGCTCGAGCAAGCGTCAGCGACGTTCTGCGAACTCGGTCTGTGTGCCCGGCTCAGCCACGAGCTGGCCATGGTCACCTGGGCTCTGGAAGTCCGGAACGCTCTGTTGAGCACGGTCATCAGCTTCGGGTTCTCGGACAGTGGACCCGCAGGCGCGGAACACGTGATCAACATGGACATGACCATTCAGGGCAGAACCCCGTTGAAGTACTCCCTGCCTCCCGGGAGCGAGGAGGATGACTGGTCGCAACCGAATCTCGATCAACCGAACCAGGTCGAGTACGCACGGACTCTCCAGAGCATGCGCGATGCCCTGGAGGCGGCGGTGGACCTCTGGGTGGCCTTCGACGAAGCCCTTCCAGAGACCCCGGTGAGGCGCCTGCTCTGATCTGACGGTGCGGGGCGGGCGGGTTGAGTCCCCCTACGTGCTGCTGGCTCAGCGAGGTCACAAGCATCCGCGCAGATCCAGTAGGCCCGTCATCCGCGGAGATGCTCCCGTCCGCACAGCTCGACGTCCCGCCAGAACCGCTTCCAGGAACTGTTGGTTCCTTGGGGCGAGCCCAGGTGACCGCCTTCGACGACGGCCCGGAAGACGGCGGGTGCGTCGGACTCGGTGTACTTCCGCCCCTTGGTACCCGAGACTTCACGCATGAGGATCCGCTTCGGATCGGGAACACGACCGGTGTCCTTGCCCATGTGCTTGGCGGGGAGCTTCCACGCCTTCACGACCTTGGGCAGCACTGCGGGGAAGAGGAGCATCCACGCTTCCATCTCAGCGACCGCCAGGACGTAGTGCCCGTGGCCGAGCTGTCGATGGATCTCCTGTTCCACACGCTGGTGGACTTCCAGATAGGCCGGACCATCAACGCTGTCGAAGTCCTCGTGCACGTAGAGGCAGGCGACCCGGGTCCCCGGCCCCTGCTTCTCGGCAACACCCTCTGCTTTGTTGAGGATCGAACGTACCCGCTTGGTGAGATTCACGCCCGTTGCCTTGTGGAGGCGAACGGTGTCGCCGATCTGCACGATTCTTCCGCGCAGGTCCGGCTGCTCCTTCTCCAGAAGGATCTTCAGACTCTCCCGATCGTTGCGGTCCTCACCGGCGATGACCACAACGGGGCTGCCGCGGCCCTTACGCCGGGGCTGGTGCCGACCGCTCACAGACCACCGCCCAGAACCCCGGAGAACCACAACTCGCCCAAGGGGAGGCCCTCGCTCCTCTCCACGATGGCCTCCAGCCGTTCCCGACTTATCGCTGGGATCTGAGAAGCCCCGTCGCCGTCCCGTTCGCAGACGATGATTTCGTCCGGTCTGAGTCTGTCAGCCAGCGCCGGCGAATGGGTCGCTATGAGGAACTGGGTGCGTTCACTCGCCTCGCGTGTGCGTTCCACGAGTAGTTCCAGCGCTTGAGGGTGGAGCCCGTGGTCGATCTCCTCGATACAGGTCAAGGCAGGTGGGTTCGGGTCGTACAAAAGTGCGAGAAGTCCGAGGAGACGGATGGTCCCGTACGAGGCGTCCGCTAGTTCGGTAGGTACCCGGAGTCCGGATTCATGGAGGACCGCGATCACTTCGCGAGCCGAGCCGGAGGGAAACTCGAAGTCGATGCTCCGGAGTTGAGGCAGTACTTCCCTGGCGTCGGCTACCAGCCGTTGCCACGACTCCAGGTCGTTCCTTTTGAGCGTGAACAGAAAGAGCGCGAGGTTCGAGGCGTTTTCTGCAAGTTTGGTGTCCTGAAGAGAGTTGGTAATGCGCGAGGGGAAGCGGGCTGAGGAAACATCCACGTCGAACACACGGAAGGAGGCCAGCCCTTCAGCCAGGGTGGCGACCTCACCGCCCCCCGCGTCGTCACTCAGGCGCGGCAGAGTCGACAGACCGCTACTGAAGCGCTGCAGGCCGATGGACCGGGTGACGGGGTCTTCGTCCTCGTTCTTGCGCGTGTCCACGACCTGGGCATTCTCACCTTGGATCGTGATTCTGCGCCCGCGCCCCTTGGTTCTCTTGAACTGGAAACTCTCCTGCCTGGAGAGTGTGTCCCTGCCGTCCCTCCGACGCCTCGTAATCTTGAACTCGTACTCATCGGGCGCTCTGGTACTGCTGTGCCTGGTCCAGGTCGCCTTGAGCCGGATGCGGATATTGGAGGGCGTCCTGCCCCCGCCACGGAACGCCGTGCTCTCGAAGCCGCCACGCCCCTCCAGCGCAGGTTCGATGTCAGTCTGGATGATGTCCGCCAGGAACCGGAAGACATCCAACAGGTTGGTCTTGCCCACACCATTAGGGCCAACCAAGACGTTGAGCGGCCCAAGCGGGATACTGACCTGGCGCAGACTACGGAAGTTCTCAACTTCGAGTTCCAGCAAGCGCTTGTGCATAGCTCCCAGCGTCCGTTGTCGTCGTTCCGGTCGGCCCGAAGAAGGAGATGTCATGGTTGGGCGCTTCCACCACAGGCGCGGGGACAACCCCTCGGGCGTACAGCCCTAAGCACCTTAGTAGCGCCCGCCCCCGTGTGCACGGAGGCGGCATGACGACCGTGACTCAAGCCTTCGGCCTCCGGGCCCATCCCCGCGTGCGCGGGGAACAGAGAAGTCTTCGAACCACGCAACTAGTTGCGTGCGGGACATCCCCGCGTGCGCGGGGAGCAGGCCATCTCACCAGGGACTTTATCCCGGGGGGCGTCGCCAACACATGGTTTCCTGGAACACTCCGTGTCAGGCGCTGACCAAGGGGCGGACGGTGTGCGGCCACAGCTTCAGGAGCAGGGCATCGATGTCGGGAGCTTCCTCCAGCCCGGCGGAGGTGGCGATCCAGAACGATCGGGTGGCCTCCCCAAACCAGATGATGACGTGGCGGTTCCGGGCCTGGATCCGCGCGGCCTGGGCGTGCTCGCGGGCGTACTCGGAGCGGTGGCCACCAAGGCGGGGAAGGCGCTGGGCACGGCGTTCCCGGCAGGAGGGGTGCTCACACACCACGCAGACGGGGCCGATAAGCGAGTGACGGCTCGGCAAACGACGGCACAGCGGGTCACTGGAGGAGCGGGGCGAGGGGATAGGGTTCTGCATCAGATCCTCTTTCCTGTCATATGCATGTGTTTGGTTTCGGGGGTCCAGGGCCCGGAAGAGCGTTGGCGCGCTCTCCTGGGCCCGTCTCATGTCCTCGGTGACATGTCAGCCGACAGTTCAGTTGTCGGCGTTCCAGCTGCTTCCGGCCAGGTCGTAGGCGAGGTAGAGCCAGACGGTGCGGTACTCGGCCCGCCCGTTGTCGCCCCAACCGGTGGCGAAGGCGTCGACCATGGCCAGCCCCCGCCCGGACTCGGCGGCTAGGTTCGGACCGCCGGAGGCCGGTGTCAGGCGGGCGTTGCGGGTGCGCAGCCCGCCCCGGTCGTGGCAGCCCAGGCGGAGCCCTTCCCTGCTGCGGTGCACGCGCAGGGTGTAGCTGCCGCCTGGGTGGCCGGAGAGGCTGTGCCGGATGGCGTTGTTGGCGAGCTCGCTGCCGAGCAGGGAGAACAGGTAGCGGTAGTCGGCGGACTCCGTGGCCGCGCAGGTGTCCAGGAACGCGCGGCCCAGCGGCATCACGGCGGGAATCCCGGCGAAGTCGTAGCTGCGCGCCCGGTAGTTGGGGCGCTCGGGAGCACCGGAGAAGTAGTGCCGCTGGAATGGGCGGATGAAGGCGGCCAGCGGAACCGTGGCCTCCCCCCGGACAGGCACGGGGGCGGCAGAGGCGAAGGCGGTTGAAGACATGACGAACACACTCCTTGGCATGGCAGTACATGAGCAGGGGCAAAGAGGAGCCCGATGGAGGAGTCTCACGGTCGACGTGATGCGCGGAACGGGCAAGGCATAGCCTGACCGAAGTGAACCCTGAGTGATGACCCGGTCACGGCCACACTTCAAAGGTAACTAGCAATCGTAGAGTTTTCAAGCAGAAACTCTATCTTCATGGAAATATTCGCTAGGGTGCTTACATGTCCCCTTCCAGCAGTCCAACTCTTCGGCTTCGCCGCCTTGCGACAATGCTCCGCCAGGCCAGAGAAGCATCTGACTACACCGCAACCCAGGTCGGCAACAAGTTCAAGTGGAGCTCCGGGAAAGTCTCCAAAATGGAGACAACAGAGACCAAGCGCATAAAACCGGACGATCTCGACAAGCTGATGGACCTCTACGAGATCAAGGACCCCAACAGGCGATCGGCTATGCACGCACTCGCGAAGGACGCTCGCCAACGAGGCTGGTGGTCCAAGTACAAGGAGGTCTTCACGGATCGCGCGTTGCCAGACTTCGAAACCGAAGCATCGGTGATCCGCACCTTCGAGACACAGATGGTCCCGGGTTTGCTGCAAACTCCGGCCTACGCGGGAGATCTACTCCAAGGAGGGCGCCTCGCCAGCCCAGCCATCATCACAAAGAAGGTGGAAGCTCGCATGGCTCGGCGCGAAATCCTGGTCCGTCACAACCCCGCGCGCTTTCGTGCCGTCATCGAGGAGAGCGCCCTCCACAAGAGGATCGGGAGCAAGGGAGTTCTGCGAGAGCAGCTTGCCCATCTCCACCACATGGCTCAGCTGCCTAACATCGACATCCAAGTGCTGCCTGCCGAAGCTGGATCACACGCTGGGCTGTGCGCTCCCTTCACCATCCTGGACTTCCCTGATCCGCTGGACCTCCCCATCGTGTACATCGACACCGCGTCCAACGGGCTCTTCTTGGAGGACCACGATGAGGTGGAGGCACATAGTGCTACCTTCAGTGACATTCAGGGTTCAGCCCTGAGCACCGTGCGGTCAGCCGACCTCATCACCAGCGTCCTGAAGTCCCTAGAGAGTTCCTCATGACCACCGTCCTTGACTTTCGGAAGAGTAGTTACAGCGGGCATGCACAAAATTGCGTAGAGGTCGCCAGCCTCCCGTGCGGGGCCGCCGTCCGTGACTCTAAGCGCCCCGACGCCGGTCACCTTCCCTTCCCCGCCTCCGAGTGGACCGGCTTCCTCTCCGCCGCCATCGGCGAGTAGCCCAAGCAAGCACGAAGCCCAGTCGTGGCTGACCCTCCGGCCACGTCTGGGCTTCGTTGCTCAGAAGAGAGTGCCCTCGGGTGGGAACAATCCGTCTCCTAGGTCAGGCGCAGGGGTGGCCTTGGACTTTGCGGCCTTACGTTTTTTCTTCGGCGGCCAGATGCCCTTGCGTTCTTCTTCGTCGTGCCGGGCATGGTTCAGCTCAAGGAGCCGGTCCAGGATCTCCACTCGAACTGTCGGGCTGACTGTCCACCGAGGACCTTGGTCAGTCTCGTGGTGCCCAAGCTCAAGGTCGAGATCTGACCAGTCGTAGGCTTCCTTCACAGCCTCATCGACCTCGACGTGGATCTCCCGGATGCGGTCGACGTCCACATCACCTTGGCACGCCGGATCGTGCACGAGGTTGTAGAGCTTCGTCAGCCCAAGTTCCCGCCGCAGCATGATCTCGCGCCGATCCCGATCCAAGCACTCGCCTACGACGGTCAAGCTCTTCGTCCGCTCCGGCTTCGGGAACGTCTCATACACATCCGAAGGCGTATACCGAAGATCCCCCTTCATACTGGACGCACGCGCAACCGCCCAAGAGTAATGGAACGAGCTGGACAATAGGCCCAACAATTCCATACGAGAAGAAGCAAAAACTCCCAATGCATGAGAAAAAACCTGTCCACTCGAAACAAGAACAGGAACAACCGTCTTACTAGTCAGCGCGATAACCAGGACAGATTTCAATCCAGAAATTGCTGCCCTCATCTCCGGGCGCACTCGAAAGAACTGCCACCAGTATTTTTGACCGTAGGCATCTTTCTGAAATAGGCGACCAGGCTTCACATCACGCTCAACGACCGCAAAGGGGGCTGGATAATTCCGAGCCTCATCCTCAGCCATCGAACCGAAGTTGATAACCCATCGACTTGGCGAACAGTCAGGCCTGGAGTTTAGATCCTTACCGTTAATAAATGGCATTACAACGGAACTATTTTTTGGATCTTGACGAATCAGGCCTGCAGCCGCCTCCGAATCCAGAACAAAACCGTCACCCATTGGATATGCTCCAATGAACGACTGATCTGCGTTGGCCACTAGCCTCCACGGGTTTCCTACCGCCCTTGACCTTGGCTCTAGAGACGGTGTGATCCCTGGAACCGGACCCTCGCCAAGGATGCACTGTTCCTGTTTCCCTGCATGTCCCGCCCACACCAGTGACACGTGCACGTTCGCACTACCCGGCCATACCTGGCTTTTCACCGCCCGGTAGATGGTCCAATCTCGCGTAACCACCTGGTCCAGACCCACTTCACGGGTGTCCCCCTGTGCGATGGTGTTCGTCGCAATAATTCCGGTCCGGCCTTTCGGAGCGATCGCCAGATTTCGCAGCAGGAAGTACGAGCACAAGTCAGCGTGCCCGCGCTTTCCCTTTGCGATGTCAACGACCAGGTACTCACGCACATCTACCCCGACGGCACCGGTAAGCCTCTTGCCGCCAATAAACGGCGGGTTTCCCACCACCGCGTCGAAACCGCCCTGGCCGCCCTCCCCCATCACCTCGGGGAACTCCAGAGCCCAGTGTAGCGGCCGGATGGGATCGGCCCGGTTTCCGGTCAGCCAGTCCCAGATCTTGGACTCCGTCGCCTGTTCGGCGTAGAAGTCGTAGCCCTCGCCATCCTCGTCCAACAACGCCTGGATCTCATCCGAGAGCCTGGTCAACAGGTCGTCGTAGGCGTCCTGCCAGTTGAGTTTCTTTGCCTCCCCGTCCTGGAGTTTCTTCTCGTAGTCCTCCAGGTCCAGTTCTGCGTACCGCTCCGCCGCCAGGGCCGCCGCGACCACACCGTCACAGGCCAGCCGCAACTGCCTCAGAGCCGTGTTCGCTCTGCCGAGCAGCTTCTCCCGTTCCGCCACGTCTCCTGGGTCGTTGACCGGCGGCAGCGCCTCGATCTCCCGACGCAGCTCGCGGGCCTGCCCCAACTTCCGGTCGATGTACTCCCCCACATCACCGGTCAGCCGGGCGTTGATGTACCGACCCCGTTTCGGGTCGGTGTGGAAGGCCCGCACCTGCTCCTCGTTCACCAGCCCCACCAGTGAGTCCCCGCAGACCAGCGCGTGGTCGAGGAAGCTGAACGGCTTGTTCTTGGCCAGGGTCTCCAGCCACATCGACAGTTTGGCCAGCTCCACCGCCATGTCGTCGCGGTCCACCCCGTAGACGCACGAGGCCGCGACCCTGCGCTTGGCGAACAGGCGCACGTCGTCCAGCTCGTAACCCGATCCCAGCGCCTCCAGCACCTCACCCGGAATCCCGTCGCGCTGCCAGGCCTCCAACACCCGGTCAGCCAGGAACCTCGTGGCCGCCACCAGGAACGCCCCGGACCCCATCGCGGGGTCGCACACCTTGAGCCCCAACAGCTCTTCGGCCGGTTTGACCCGCCAGTCCGCCTCGGCCGCGCCCTCCGCCGGTCCGGGGTTGAAGGCCAGCGGCTCCAAGGTGTGCCTGACGACCTTCTCCGCCAGCTCGCGCGGGGTGTAGTGGGTCCCGGTCTTCCTCCGTTCCCCCACCTGGGTGAACAGCACCGAGTCCGTCGGGAACACCGTCGGCTCCTCGCGCAGGTCCTGGCGCAGCAGGCCCCAGAACGGAAGTGTGCGCTCGGCCAGATCCTCGTGGTTGTCCCAGGCGGAACCGAGACCCGCGCGCTGCGCGGCCTCCGGCTGCTCCTTGAGCATCTTCTGGAGCTGCTTTGCGGTCGCCCCGGTCTCCTCCTTCAACCAGTCAAAGAAGACCGCCTCCCCCTCGGAGTACTGCTCCTCCAGCTCCGCCAGCGCTACCTCGGGCTCCAGCTTGCCGCCCAACCCCACGTACGGCTCATCGACCCTGCGGACCGAGAATTCCAGCAAACCCTCGTAAATATGACCGATGTCCTCCACCCCGAGCCCCTTGTAGGAGATCCGGGTCGGGGTCCCGCTCTTCTTCCTGGGCTTCAACATCACCAGGGCGTCGAGCACCTCGAACACGACCCGGTCTGCGATGGCGAACTCGGCCAGCCACGGATAGCGGCTGGGGGCGAACAGCGAACCCCCGTAGGCGGGCAACCGCAGGTCCGGGTGTTCGGCGCCGCAGTGGATCCCCGCGAAGAGCGCGAGCAGGCGCGGCCACGCGGCCGCGCGCCGGTCCCCGACCTCCTCACCGAGCCGGTTGCGGTCATCGGCCAGTTGGTCGTGCAGCCGGGTCACCGAGTAGTGCTCGGCGTACAGGTCGTCGGTGGGAAGCAGCCGCTGCTCCTCCGCGTACAGCAGGAACACCAGGCGCATGAGCACCGTCAGCGCTCCCTTGTACACCTCGCGCTCGCCCACGTGTTCCAGGAATCGACCGCTGGACCGGCCGCTCGAACCCCGGTCGATCCGGGCGATCTCGGCGACCAGCAGCTCCACGGCCTGCCGGACCTGCTTTCCCAGGTCGTCGGTGAGGTCGCTCTGCTTCTCGAACGTCCGGGCGAAGAGCGCCGCCGTGGAGTCCGAGGCGCTCTTGCCGTCCTTGGACGTAGCGGGCACCTGGACCCGCTTGCCCTCCAGCAGGGCAGTGAAGGCTTGGAAGAGGAGGGGTTCCTCAAGCCACAGGTCGGCGTCGAACACGCCCACGGAGGTGGGCACACTCGGACGGGCGTGGACCAGGGCCCACCACTGGCCGTCGGTGACCAGAGACAGGGGAACACCGGACTCACGGCTGCGGGCCGCCGCGGCCTCCACCGGCGAAGGGCGGTCGGCGCCCGACTCCACGGGGTTCGTGCCCCACGGCAGCCGGTAGAAGTGCAGGCGTTCGGCCCGACCGTCCCGGTCCTTCGGGCCGACGAGCGCAAACTCCGGCCGTGTTCCCCCGCCCTCGGTGACGCTCTGGACTCGGTACTTGTCGCCCCAGCGCAGGACCTCACCGAGGACCAGGGTGATCCACTCGGCGGCCAGGGCCCCCTGAGACCCCTCCAGTTCCTCCCACCCCTGGCGGAGCCGCTTGCGCAGCTCCGCGTCCACGGTGGGAAGCCCCGAGGCGAACGCCTCTGTCAGGACCTCGGCGGAGAGGAAGGGACCGTCGGGGGCGAGGAGCCCGATCCACTCGGCGTGCTGTTCGGCCGGGCTGACGGAGGGGATACGGCGGCGAGTTCCAGGCATGGCTTGAGATTATCGGCCGCCGCTGACGCGTCAGGTCAGAAGAGCACCCCTTCCTGTGCTCGCCCCGGAGCCGGGGCGGACGCCGATCCTCGGCGGCGTCCGCGCTGCGGCTGCACTCCCCGAAGAACCTCCTCCTCGTGGCGGGCGAGGTTGAGTTCGAGCAGTCGGTCGAGGATCTCGACGCGGGCGTCCGGAGCCACCGTCCAGCGCACCCCCTGAAGGGTCTCGTGGTGGGCGTGCTTCAGGTCCAGATCCGACCAGCCGTAGGCGTCCATCACCGCCTCGTCGATCTTGACATGGATCTCCCGCAGCCGGTCGGTGTCAGCGCCGCCCTCGCCGAGGGGTGAGTGGACCAGGTTGTAGAGCTTGGTCAGTCCCAGGCCGCGCCGCTGCATGATCTCGCGCCGCTCCCGGTCCAGCCGTTCGCCCACCTCGTCCATGAGCGCAGTCGGCACGGGCATCGGAAGGGTCTCGAATACGTCGGACGGTGAATAGTTGAGGTCGGCCTTCATCGTCGACGACCAAGCCCATGCCCAATTCACGTGTGCTGAGCTCGACAAGAGAGCGAGGGAAGCGGTGTCACTCGCGGTGAAGACCGCGAGTTTGTGTGCGAACACGTGATCGGAGGGCACCAGCACAGGCATCACCGTACGGCTCACCAGAGTGATCGCCAGCACACGGTCAAGACCGGAGATGGCCTCCGTCATCGCGGGACGTTTCTCCCCGTACTGCCACCAGTGGTCGCGATAGACCTTGCGATTGTTCCTCTCCCGAACCGGCTTCACCTTGCACTCAACGATCTCGAAGGGCTCGGGGTACTCGCGGGCCTCTTCCTCGGTCATCGCGCCGAAGTTGATCACCCAGCGGCTCGGGGAGCAGTCCGGGCGCGAGTTGAGGTCCTTGCCGATCAGGTACGGGAAGAGCACCTCACGATTCCTCGGGTTCCGCCGGATCAGCTCACGGGCCTGCTCAGGCTCCAGCACGAATCCCTCGCCCAGCACGTATGAACCGATGAACGATCGCCCCGAATTGGCCGCCAGCCTCTTCGGGTTCCCGCTGACCCTGGATCTGGCGTCCAGGGAGGGTGTGACCCCACGAACCTCCGTGTCCTCCAGGACCGGCCGTTCCCGCTCGCTCTGGTGGCCGGTCCACACCAGGGACACGTGCACGTTCGCGCCACCGGGCCACGGCTGGCTCTTTCGGGCACGGTAGATGTTCCAGCCCTTTTCCACCACCTGGTCCAAGCCCACTTCACGGGTGTCGCCCTGGGCGATGGTGTTGGTGGTGATGAGACCCGTACGCCCCTGCAGGGTGAGTTCGACACCGCGCAGCAGGAAGTACGAGCACAGGTCCGCGCTTCCCCTCCTCCCCTTCGCGGTGACCTCCACGAGGAACTCCCGGAACCAGCGCTCCAGGGTTCCGGTGAGGCGCTGACCACCGGAGAAGGGAAGGTTACTCGCCAGAGCCGAGAACCGCTCCGCGCCGAACACCTCGGGAAACTCCAGCACCCAGTGCAAGGGCCGGATGACGGACCCGTCCGACCTCCTCAACAGTCCGTGGACACGGGAACGGAACGCCGCTTCCGCCTCGGCGCTGTCGAACCCCTCACCGAGCAGGCACTGCACCCCCACGGACAGTTCGGTGAGCAGGCTCTGGTGCGACTCGTGCCAGTTCCCACCCGCCGACGCGCCCGCCCCCAGCGCCGCCGCGACCACCGCGTCGCAGGCCAGGCGGAGCCGGTCCGAACTCTCCTGCGCCCGCCGAAGCAGCACGGACTTCCGCTCCGTGTCCTCCGGGTCGTCGCACTGCGGCATGGCCGCGATACGCGCACGCAGGACAGAGCTCTCGGCCAGCGCGGCGTCGATGCGCTCCTCGACGTTGCCGCCGAACCTGAGGTTGTGCTTGCGCCCCTCGGCCGGATCGATGTGGAAGGCCCGTACCTGCTCGGCGCTTACCAGGCCCACCAGGGAGTCCCCGCAACGAAGTGCGTGGTCGAGAAAGGTGAGCGGTCTGCTCTTGGACAGAGTTTCGAGCCAGAGCGAGAGCTTTCCGAGTTCGACGGCCAGGTCGTCGCGGTCCACACCGTAGATACACGAGGCCGCGACCTGGCGTTTGGCGAGCAGGAGGACGTCCTCCGACGCGTACCCGCCCCCCAGACTCTGGGAGACGTGATCAGGGAAGCCGTCACGCCGCCAGGCGTCGCAGACCCGTTCGGCCAGGTAGCGGGTGGCCGAGACGAGCATCGCGCCCGAACCCATCGCCGGATCGCACACCGTGAGCTTGAGGAGCTCCTCGGCGGGCTTGATCCGCCAGTGTTCCTCCTCCGCCCCCTCGGCCGGGCCGGGTGCGTGAACGAGCGGGTCGAGCGTGTGCCGCACGATCTCGTCAGCGAGCGGCCGCGGCGTGTAGTGGGTGCCGGTGGCGCGACGCTCACCGACCTTGGTGAACATCAGCGAGTGCGCGGGGAACACCGTCGGTTCCTCGCGCAGGTCGGTGCGGAGCAGGCCCCAGAAGGGCGCGGTCCTGTCGGTCAGTGAGGCATCGCTGCCGCACGCGGCGTCGAGCGCCGCCAGTTCCCGGGGCGCGGGGCGATCAGCGAGCATCCGCTCGACCTGGAGCCGGGTGGCTCCGGTCCTGGCCACCAACCAGGAGACGAACTCCTCCTGCCCCTGCGCCGCCCGGGATTCCAGGTCCCGTAGCGCCAGCTCCGGCTCCAGCTTGCCGCGCAGTCCGACATGGGGTTCATCGGTCCGAAGGCAGGAGAACTCCAGCAGGCCCTCGTAGACCCTTCCAATATCCTCGACCACGAGGCCCTTGTAGGAGATCCGCGTGGGGGTGCCCTCGCGCCGCTTCGGTTTCAGCCGGAGCAGCGCGTCGAGAATCGCGAAGACGACCCGGTCGGTGACGGCGAACATCCTCAGCCACGGGTACCTGCTCTGTTCGAACAGGGAGCCACCGTAGGCGGGAATTCGCAGATCAGGGTGTTCCACACCGTGGTAGACCCCGGCGAAGAGGGCGAGCAGGCGCGGCCACGCCGCTGCCCGGCGGTCACCGACCTCCTCTCCGTGCAGGGAGCGCTCCTCCAAGAGCTGGGTGTGCAAGTGGGTCACCGAGTAGTGGTCTGCGTAGAGGTCGTCGACCGGCATGAGTCGCTGGGCCTCCGCGAAGAGCAGAAAAACCACACGCATCAGGGTGGTGACGACACCTCGGTAGACGTCCCTGCCGTCCACGTCCGCCAGCAGGGTCCCCCCTGCCGCCCTGTCCTGACGGGCGATCTCGCCGACCAGTAGCTCGACGGCCTGACGCACCTGCTCACCCAGTTCATCGGTGAGTTCGCTCTGGCGTTCGGCGGTCCTGGTGAAAAGCGCCGCCGTGGAATCCGACGGTGCGCTCCCGTCCTTCGTCGTCGCGGGAAGCCGCAGACGCCCGGCGGCGAGCAGCGCGGCGAACGCCTGAAAGAGGAGAGGTTCCTCCGACCACAGGTCGGAGTCGAAGGCCCCGAACGAGGTCGGCTCACCGGGCCTGGCGTGAACCAGGACCCATTGGCGACTGTCACAGAGGAGCGCGAGGGGCACCCCGCGTTCCCGACACTGGGCGGCCGCCTCCTCCACCGGGGAGGGCCGGTCGATACTGGTGGAGGAGAGGTAGGAGCCCCACGGGAGTCGGTAGAACAGGAGCCGTTCGGTACGGCCCCGGTCCTCGGGACCGCGCAAGGCGAAGTCCGGCCGGAAACCGGCCCGGGAGGGGCCCTGCGGGACACGGTGTTCGGATCTCCAGCCGAGCACATCGGTGAGGACGAAGTCCACCCACCTCTCATACAGCAGGTCCGGGGCCTCCTGGGCTTCGCTCCATGCCTGCCCGACCCGCACCTGGACCTGCGGGTCGACGGTCGGCAACCCAACGGGAAACACCTCGTCCAGTACCGAAACCGACAGGAAGGGTCCCTCGGGCGAGAGCAGGGAGAGCCATTCGGCATGGAGTTCAATGGGCTGATTTCGGGGAGAACGCGAGGGCATCCTTCGCACCGTTCCTCAGCCGCCCATCACCACTCGTCCAGAACTCGGATTTATGCTTTCGGGCATGAAGAGGGAGCAACGGGACATGGCGAACTCCGAGGGGAAGCGGCGTGTGCTGGGGTCACACGCCCGGGGGTTCGTCAGCAGCGTTCGATCGAGAGGGGAACGTCCGCGAACTGACCGGAAAACCTGACGCTAACGCGCACGCCCAAGTCGGGCAATAGGATCGACAGGGAACGACCCTCCCGGTCCACGTCCGGTCAAATACGGGAAAACCATCGCACTCATCATTCAGGTGTGCTAGCCAAAAAGGTGGATTCGCTCCCTGTGGCACCTGATCGGTTTGCCACGGGGAGCGAATCCATCGCCGATCACGGGAAAGGCACGGTGGCGATCTACCCCCGGCTCCAACCCCGAGAGGCCAGGGACGCCGGAACCAGGAACGTGACGGCCACCGGGAACCAGCGCGCCCTCGGCTCCTCATAGCGGCGGCGCAGCGCGGCCTCCTCCTGTTTCCTCAGCTCGGGGATCTCCTCCAGCCGCGCGGTGAGCGCCTCCCGGTCCTGGCGCATCTGCTTCTCCTCCCCGACGCTGAACAGCGTGTCCTGTTGCCAGCGCGGGGTCTTGTCCAGCGCCGACTGGATGTTGGCGGCGAGTTCCTCCAGAATCGCGCCGACCGCGGCGACCTCTTCCGCGCAGCGATCCCTCAACACCTTGTCCAGACTCTTGGATCTCTGGGTGGCGCGCCGCTGCAATGCGCCTCCCACACCCTTCTCCAAGTTCTCCCACAAGGCGGTCAGGCGCTCGCGTACCGGCTCCGGAGCCAATCCCTCCGAAGCCGCCGCCAGCCAGGCCTGGGCGTCCTCAACGCGGGCGGGTACGAACCCGCCCTCATCGATCCGCCCACCGGCGACCAGGACCTCCTCGTGCAGGCGGGTCCCCTCGGCACCGCTGATCACGACCCGACCGTGTGCCACCACGGCTGGGACCCGAAGAACGTCACCCTCGACCACCCGCGCGGTCACCCGGGTGAGCCTGGTCCCCCGCGACCACAGTTCCTCCCTGAGCAGGTTGAGGCACAGGTCGACCAAACGGTGTTTGAGGTGGAGCAGAACGATGTCGTTACGTCCCACGACAGCGTCGGGATCGAAGGTGACCAGCCGTTCTTCTCCCGTGACCGGGTGCAGCAGGCCCGCGTTCCGAGCGCTCGCCCAAGCGCCGGAGAGCTCAGGCAGGCGGAAACAACGAGCCTTCACTTCGGACGGCGCCCGGGTATCGATCAGGTCCTTGCGGTGGGCCAGGTTCAGTCCGGTGCGGACCACGCTTTCCAACGTCTCGGGGGTCAGATCGAGCCGGGCACGGCTGCCGGTGAGCTCATCGCGCAGCCGCTGGATGTCCCGGTTCAGGTCACGCTCCACCCTCAGCTTGGCCTTTCCGGCGCGGGCGCGGATCTCCGCGTCGCTCTCGGACCAGTCGATGCGGCGCCCCAGCATCTTCTGCTCGACCTGGGAGGCGATGACGTCCCCAGCGCTGCCCAGGTCCTCCCGGATACGGTCAACCTTCTCCGCCGCCGTCCGAAGGAAGCCCAGTTCGTCCTCAAGGGAGCCCGGTTCGGCCCGCTCCCACCCTTCAGGAACGAAGTGCACGACCTCTACCCGGTCGGCGGGCTGCCCGTGGCGGTCCACTCGGCCGTTACGCTGCTCCATCCGGTTCGGGTTCCACGGGATCTCCCAGTGCAAGAGCCTGTGGCAGTAACGCTGCAGGTTGATGCCCTCGCTCGCGGAGTCGGTGGCGATGAGGATACGGACGTCGTCCAGGTCCGGGCGGTCAGTGAACACGTTCTTGACGCGTTCGCGCTCCTCAGTGTCCTGGCCGCCGTACAACAGGGCGATGCGTCGCCCGCCCTCACCCCCATATCCGGCGGAGACCAGACGCTGGTGCAGCCAGCGCTGGGTGTCCCGGTATTCGGTGAAGATGATGACGCGCTCATCAGTCCACCGGGGTTCTCCGGCGGAGTCCGCGGGGACCGCGGCCTCACCGGTCTCGTCTTCCCGGCCCTCCTCACCCTTCTCGTCCACGGCGGGAGCGAACAGAACGGGGTCGAGCCAGGTACGAAGGGCGGAGAATCGGGCGTCGACGGTGTCCTGGGCACGCGTGGCCCATGTGAGGAGGCCCTTCAACAGACCGCGCTCGTGCTCGGTGAGCGGAGGGGCTCCACGACCTGCCGTGGTGAACGCCTCCCCCTCGGCCCTGCGGTAGTCCTCCTCATGCTCGGCGGTCGCCTCCAGGCGTTCGGCGAGCGAGGTGAGCACCAGCCGTTCGGCCGCAGGTGGAAGCTCACGGCCTCGTTCGCTCTCCTGCCTGTCGGACATCGTGGCCAGATGGGTGCGGACCGTCTCCGCGAAGGCCTTGGGCGAGGAGAACAGTCGCTTCTTCAGAAGGGTGGTGACGAAGTCCGCCGAGTGCGCCCTGCCCGTCCGGTTCCGCCGGCTCCGGGCGTACTCCACCAGGTCACGGTGCGCGTCGCGTTCGGCTTGGCCGTAGGCGACCTCCAGATAGTCCAGCTCCCGGCGGGGAAAGCGCGAACTGCCATCCCAGCGGGGCGGAAGCTGGCGTTTGAGGCGACGGACCATGACACGGTCCAGCTGTTCACTCGACGGCGGTACTCCCCGGGCGAAACGTTGGTCGTCGAGCAGCTCCAACAGGGCTGAGAACGACTCGGGGTAGCCGTTGTGCGGGGTCGCGGACAGGAACAACCGGTGCTCACAGTGGGGGGCGAGCTCCCGAATCGCCTTGGTTCGCTGGGAGTCGACCGCGTACTTCCCGCCGCCGGACGGTGCGCAGTTGTGTGCCTCATCAACCACCAGGAGGTCGATCGTACGGGGGTAGCGCGGGCTCGCTGGGAGGATCTCGCGCAGCAGCCGCCGGGGCCGTTCCCGCTTGAGCCAGTCGATACTGACGATGAGTCGCGGGTAGTGCGTCCACGGGTTAGCGTACAAACCCCGCTCACGTCGCAGCTTTCGCACCAGGTCCGCGTCCACGATCCGGAAGTCGAGCCCGAACTTGTCCCGCATCTCGTCGTGCCACTGCATGGTCAGACCCGCCGGACACACGATGAGCATCGTGCGAGCCCGGTGCCTCAGGTGTAGCTCCTGCATGACCAGGCCCGCCTCGACGGTTTTTCCCAGCCCGACATCGTCCGCGATGAGCAGGTTGGTGCGCGGCATGGACAGCGCGCGCACCACGGGCTCCAGCTGGTACTCCTCGATCTCGATACCGGAGCGGAACGGCGCTTGGAGGGAGGTGGTGTCAGCCGAGGCGACGGCTCCCCAACGCACGGCGTGCAGGAACGCGTCCAGTTCCGAAGGCTCATCGAAGCCACGCGCCGGGGTGGGCAGCTCCCGGTCCTCGTGGATACGAGTGCCCACCTCCAGCTCCCACAGGACCTGGATACGGTCATTGGTCTCGTCGTCCCCCATGCTCGCCAGGGAAACCACATGCTGGGCCACTGCCGTCATTCTGTACGCGTCGCTGGAGGCGATGCTGCCCGCGGTCACATCCGTGACGACCCACTGCCGGTTGCGAACCGTCACGAGCTGTCCGCTCTGAGGAACGGGAGTGCCTTCGGTATCCAGTCGGTCCTCGGGGCCGAAACCATGCGCCTCGTTGTCAGCAACGTGGTGGGGGGTCATGAGCGCCATCCTTCGTTGTTCGTGCCTCTCGTCATATCAGGGGATCGCGACCATGTAGGCCCTCGCGACCACACAGGCCCTCGTGACAGGTGGCCGGATTCGGCCACTGCCCGGGAAACCGGGGCACGAAGCAGCGAACCCCGCTCGGTACGTGGTGCGGGTCCCTATCCTGGTGGCAGCGGATCCCGCCAAGGACACCCATCCCCTCGCCCCCTGTCCCGGAAAGGCTCCCGTGCCCCAGCTCGCGATCGCCAAGGACTTCCTCACCACCTACGCGACCCTGGACAAGAAGCTCCAGAAGGCCGTCGACGAGGCCTTGGGCAAATTCGCCGATACTTACTACGCCGGCGGCCACCTGGAGAAGATCACCGACAGCCGCGACCCCCGGTGGCGGTCGCTCCGCATCAACCAGGGGTACCGCGGGGTCGTCCTCGCTCCTGACTCCGGAGACGTGTTCCTCCTGGTGACCGTGCTCCCCCACGACGAGGCCTACCGGTACCTCCGCAACCGGCGCCCGTCCGTCAACCAGGCGCTGGGAGTCCTGGAGTTCCGGGACGAGGCCGCGCTGGACACCATGAGCACCGCGCTCACCCCCGTAGCCGCTGCCTCGGCCTCCACCCTGTTCCAGGAGGTCCCGGGCAAGCACTTCACCCAGCTGGGTATCGACGAGGACACGGTCCGCATCGCCCGGCTCCTCCCCGACGAGAGCCACCTCGACGCGCTGGCGATCATGATGCCCAAAGCCCAGCACGACGCCCTGACCGCACTGGCCACAGGGATGTCCCCTGATGAGGTGTGGGCCCTGCTCAGCCGGGAGCTCGCCGAGGAGGTCACCTCTCAGGAGGTCGACCCCGAGGACCTGGTCTCGGCGATCCGGCGCAGTCCTGACCAGGCGGTGTTCGTAGAGGGCCCCGAAGAACTACGGGAGCTGCTGGAGCACCCGTTCGACGTGTGGCGTACCTTCCTCCACCCGCGACAGGAGCGCATCGCCCGCCGGGACCGGTTCGCGGGCCCGGCCATGGTCACCGGCGGCGCCGGCACCGGCAAGACGGTGACCGCATTGCACCGGGTGGCGTTCCTGGCCGAACGGTACGCCCCCGACGGGCAACAGCTCCGGTTGGACACCGGTGAGGCCACACCGGAGCAGCCCATCCTGCTCACCACCTTCACCACCACCCTGGACACGGCGCTCCGCTCCCAGCTCGAACTGCTGGTGCGCGACGAGGACCGCCGGAAACTGGTCGACGTGCGCAACCTGGACAAGGTCGCCCACCAGGTGGTGCGTCAGGTACACGGCAAGCTCGAATTCCCGAACTCACGTGAGCTCACCGCACTGTGGGAACGCCATGCCGAGGGTTCGGACGTGTCGGGACGGTTCCTCCTGGAGGAGTGGGAACACGTGATCCTCGCCCAGGACCTGCGTACCGAACGCGACTACCTCCAGGCCCGGCGGCACGGACGGGGACGTTCCGGCCGCATGGGCGCCGAACAGAAACGCCGGGTGTGGCGTTCGGTCCTGGACGCCACCGAGGAGATGCGCGGCAACGGGCAGTGGACGTTCACCTGGCTCGCCTCGGAGGCCGCCGACATCCTCGACCGCACCGGGAAGCGTCCCTACCGGCATGTGGTGGTGGACGAGTCACAGGACCTGCACCCGGCCAAGTGGCGATTGGTTCGCGCGTTGGCCACCGACGGCAAGGACGACCTGTTCGTCGCGGGCGATCCGCACCAGCGCATCTACGACCACCGCGTCTCCATGGCGGCGGTCGGGATCAACGTGCGCGGCCGGAGCCACCGCCTGACCGTGAGCTACCGCAGCACCCAGGAGATCCTCTCCTGGGCTGTCCGGGTCCTCGGCAGCGCGCCGGTGGAGGGGTTCGACGGAGTACGCTCTCACCTGGCCGACTACACCTCGCCCCTGCACGGGCGGACCCCGACCGTGCACGCCCACCCCACGGAGCAAGCGGAGCTGGAGGCGCTCACCCAGGTGGTCACCGGGTGGCTCACCTCCGATGTCGAACCCGGCACGATCGCGGTCGCAGCCCGTACCGAGGCCCTGGCCAAGGAGGTCAGATCCGCTCTGGCGGCCGAGGGCATCGACACCTGCGGCCTGGCCCAGGACTCCGGAGTCCGGGTGGGCACCATGCACTCGATGAAAGGCCTGGAGTTCCGCTGCGTGGCGGTGGTCGGTGCGGGCGCCGCCTATCTCCCCCTGGAGTCAAGGGTCACGGATGTCTCCGAGGACCCCCTGGCCCACGCCCATGACCTGCAGCGCGAACGGAACCTGCTGTTCGTGGCCTGCACACGGGCTCGGGACACGCTGTACGTGTCGCATTCCGGTGATCCCAGTCCCTTCCTGCCGAAGTAAGAGTCCACCCCCTGACCGTCTGTCGGAGATTGCGGAGATATGCAGGCCAACGAAACCACCTTCCGGAACATGGTCGAGGGAACCAAGCAGTTCCAGGTGCCGCTGTACCAGCGCCCCTACTCCTGGGGCAGGGAGGAACTCGAACGCCTCTGGGAGGACCTCACCGAACAGGTCGGCCGGGGCACCGAACCGCGCACCCTGAATTCCGCCGGGCACTTCATGGGATCGGTGGTGCTCGCACCGGGTTCGTCTTCTGCGAGCACGCTGACCCGGTGGCTGGTCATCGACGGCCAGCAGCGGCTCACGTCCTTGTCCATCGCCCTCGCGGCCATCCGCGACCGGTTGCGCGAGGTGGAGGAACTCGAAGAGGGCGACCCCAGCGGCGCGGACCGGATCAATGACGTCTACCTGGTGAACAAGTACAACAAGGGAGCCGACAAGTACCGGCTCGCACCGACCCAGGCCGACCGTGCCTCCTTCACGGCCATCGTCAACGGACGCTCCGACGCCGGAGGTGACGACAGGGTCGGGTTCGCCTACAACTACTTCTCCCGCAAGGTCCGGTCCTACGGCGAGGAGGACCTCCTGGGCATCGAGGAGACCATCGGCCACCGCCTCAGCCTGGTGGACATCCAGGCGGAGGCGGGTGACAACGTCTTCCGGATCTTCGAGTCGCTGAACAACACGGGCAAAGGTCTCAGCCAGACCGACCTGTTGCGCAACTACGTCTTCATGCTCCTGCCCGAAACCGGTCAGGAGGTGTACGACGAGGTCTGGTTGCCGATGCAGGACGAGCTGGGCCCGGAGACGTTGGAGACCCTGGCCTGGCTCGACCTGGTTCTGCGCGGGGACGAGCGGGCCAAACAGAGCGAGGTCTACCACGGTCAGAAGGAGCGTCTGGAGAAGGTGTCCCACACCAGTGGTGAAGTCGCCCTCCGAGGCGAGGTGGAACACCTGTGGCGCCTGGGGCAACTGTTGCAGCGCGTCCTGGACCCCGTCTTCGAGAGCGACCCGGAGTTGGCCGAGGTGCTGGCCCGCCTCGAATCGTGGGGCAACAAGATCTACCGGCCACTGGCGCTGCACCTGATGGTGCTACGCGACCAAGGGCACGCCGACACCGACGAACTGATCCGTGCTCTGGGATACGTGGAGAGCTTCCTGGTCCGGCGCATGATCGCCGGTGTAGCGACCCAGGGGCTCAACAGGATCTTCATGTCCTCCCCCAAGGAGATCCAGCCGGGCGGCTCGGTCGCGGACTCCGTGCACCGGTACCTGTCGGATCCGCGTCGGCGCTGGCCCTCGGACAGGGCACTGCGCGAGGCGGTGGCCCAGCGCAACTTCTACTGGTCGGGACAGGCCCTGCAGCGCACCTTCGTCCTGCGCAGGCTGGAAGAGGGCTTCGGCTCCCCCGAACCTGTGGACTTCGGCAAGGCCAAGGTCAGCATCGAGCACGTCATGCCGCAGAGCATGACCGAGGAGTGGTACGAGGTCCTGCGCAAGCAGACCGACCCGGACGAGACCGAGAACGAACTGCACGGGCGCCTGTTGCACACTCTGGGCAACCTGACCCTGACCGCGCAGAACTCGAAGCTCTCCAACCACATGTTCGAGCGCAAGCAGAAGATCTTCCAGTCCAGCGGTCTGAGCATGAACCGACAGATCGCCGACGCGCCCAGTTGGGGGAGGCCGGAGATCGAGGTGCGGGCAGCGCTGCTCGCCGACCACGCCTGTGCCCTGTGGCCCGCTCCGGCGCCGTCCGGCGGACAGGCACCGGAGGAGATCGGTGAAGACCTCGCCCAGCAACTCGGACACGCTCTCGCGATGTTGGCGGCCGACCGCTGGACGACGCACCGTGAGCTCGCGGTCCTCGTCGGGGCCAAGACCGCGACAGTGTCCCGGCATCTGGACGCCGATCCGGACACCGCGCACACGGGCCGGGTCTTCCCCGACACCAGGGCGGCCGAAGAGGCGGGGTCAGGACACGAGGGGTTCGTGCCAGCGGCCGCGCTCGCAGAGCTGGTGGGGCTCGAGGTGGACGAGTTCGTCGAACGGGAACGACGGTTCCACGCACTTCTCCTGGAGAACCAGCAGCCCGAGGTCGTGCGGGCGACTCAGGCCCTGATCGACGAGTGGACCGCCGTCGGAGGCGATCTGGTCTGGGGAGGCGGCACCGACACCAGCTGTTTCCTCCTCACCTGGGACGAGAGAGTGAACCCCGACTGGCGGTGGGCGCTCGTGCTCTACCCGGTGTCGGGACGCGCTGAGGTGGTCTTCCAGCACATGGCGCGCCGCCCTCCGTTCGACGATGTGGCTCTGCGGAGGGAGCTGCTGCACAAGTTCAACGCGGTCCCTGGAATCGACCTGCCCGAGGACTCACTGAACAGGCGGCCGAGTTTCCCGCTCGCTGTCCTCGTTGACGATGGCAGGCAGCGGGTGCACCAGGTGCTGTTGTGGTTCCGTGGGCGATGCCAGGACTGGCTGGACCAACAGATGTGACCCGGCACGGGTTCACCTGGTGCACCCGTGAGGGTGCACCAAACCGGCTGGGTGGCGTGCACCCGGAGGGTGCACGCTCCCCAGCGGAACGCGGGGCAATCCGACACAACCGAGCACCCGCCTCCCCCACGACCTGCTAATTCTCGCATCATCGCAGGTAAGGCCACTCCCCCACCAGCATTCAAGTCCCGTCACTCACCCCAGAGACTCCAGCCCCTGACCAGCGAAGAAATTCGCAGGGTCAGGGGCTTTTGCGTGTTCGGGGTGCACCGCACCCGAGCCGACCAACGCGAACTCCACCTGGCCCCAGCTGCTCACATCGCTACCCGCCAGGGGCAAGGGCGTGGGGGGCGGGCCGACCCC